>JAETUM010000107.1 GCA_021768625.1 Candidatus Stoquefichus sp.
ACCACCTTTGGATCATCCATGGAGAACTGATAATATTTTACAGTATTTTGGTAGCCAAAAGCACCGACAACAAATCGGTGCTTAAAATACTAAATTTTTAGGACATTTTCAATTTTACTTGACATCAGTGATGAATTTATTTTTTTATATAAACCTCTTGTCCAGCATAATAAACTGATACTTCAATAGATTTATTCTTAGCTTCTGAAGGAACTTCAGCTGCTAAATAAGCTTTTCGTGATTCTCCAGCTTTTATTGTACTTACAGTTGTTAAATTAGCTTGTTTATCATCTTCTATAATAAGCTCTCCATTATACTGTGTTCCATCCACAAAAACTTTAGCTCCAACTAGTTTTGAAGAAGATAAATCCTCTTTACCTACATTTTTAATTGATACTTCTAAAGCAGTAAATGTTTTATTGCTAGAAGTTTTATAATATCTATAAAATGAAGATGGTTTACTTGGATTAAGTGTATCTGTCATTTTTATTTTCTTTAATGTAATTTCAGCATTTTCATCTTTTAAAACATATCCAGATTTTTGATATTCTTTTTGACGTTCTAAATCACTCAATTTATATGTTAACTCTGCTTCTTTTTCATTTGCAGTTAAGTTAAATTGAATATCTTTTGTTAAATCAGTTTTACTACCAACTTCTGCATACATATGGATAACTTTTGTTTCTTTAGTAGCAATTGATCCTGACACAGATAAAGAAGTATCACTTTTTTCTAGTATCTTTGTTGCTGTATATTCGTTATCATCAATTTTAAAGACACCTTTTAAATCTTTTAATGCAATTTCCTTATCAGATATATTTTCTACTTTCATAACTAAGTCTACTAAAATATTTTCAGTTTGTTTTGCCTTATAATAAGTATAATATCCATTTAAAATAGGTGGTTCAATTTTACTTGTTTTTTGAGAATATAAGATTTCATAATTCATGTAGCCATCTACTGTGTTTTCACCTTTTGCATTTATTTTATCCATTCCTCCACCACAGGCTACAAGTGTTAGAGCCAAAAATAATGCACATAATAACTTTATTTTTTTCATTGTTTCCCTTCTTTCTATATAAAAATATTATATGTTTTATGTGAAATTGTCAATAGAACAAAATACTATCTACTTATTTAAAATAATATTAGACCATTTTTATCTTGATAGATATTTTGAAAACAAGTTATTGTAGTATGCTAGAATTCTTCTGTAATTTCTCAATTTTCTCTATTAAAATGAGAATGAATTCTTCTTAGAATATAAGGAATGATTTTCTTATCTATTTTTAAATTATGTCGTCTATCATATTCTTTTATTGTCATTCTATATACTCCAACAAATGTAGCAATATTTAAATGTGGCTCTCCAAAATGATATGATGTTTTCTTATTTTGTTCTTTTAATATTTGTTTGATTTCACTTAAATTATCAATACCTATTTTCCTCTTTTCTAACTCTTTTTTCAAAAGAAATAGAATATATCTTCTTGTGCTCTTCTATTCCTTGAATATTCCAAAAGGTATCATAAAAAGGAACTTTATAAGCATTTAACCAATCCCACATTATTTCCTCATCAGCCTCATTTGGGTTATCTAAATGACATCTTTTACATAGTAAAACAAAATTTGATGGTACATCTTTTCCACCTAAGGAATATGGAATGATATGACAACGCTTTAATGACCTTTTACATCCATATCTCCAATATAATTTTTCTGCTTCAAAAAAATCAATACTCAAATCACTTTCTTCTACATGTTGTACCCAATACTCTACTATTTGTTTTTTTGTCTTCTTAATATTAGTTCTGTTCATTTAAATACTCCTTTCTATAATTTATTATATATTAAACTATATCTTAATTTGAAATAAAAAAAAGAAGCATCTAAACTTCTCACAAAGTCTAAATACTTCTCTAATCTTCTCACAACAATTATTACTAACGTTTAGAGAATTGTGGTGCTCTACGTGCAGCTTTAAGACCATATTTCTTACGTTCTTTAACACGTGCATCACGAGTTAATAATCCAGCAGCTTTTAATACTGGTCTATAATCAGAACCAGCTTCTAATAAAGCTCTAGAAATACCATGACGGATTGCTCCAGCTTGACCTGTGTATCCTCCACCATAAACGTTTACTGACACATCAAACTTACCAGTTGTTCCAGTTAATTCAAGTGGTTGGTTGACGATCATTAATAATACATCTGATGGTAAATAATCTTTAGCTTCTTTACCATTAATAACAATTTTACCTGCACCTGGTGTTAAAATAACACGTGCTACTGAAGACTTTCTACGTCCAGTTCCTCTGTATTGTACATTTGCCATATTCTCGTCCTCCTATCCCTTAATTTTTAACTCTACTGGTTTTTGTGCTGCGTGTGGATGTTCACTACCAGTGTAAACAAATAATTTCATCCCTTGTTTTCTTCCAAGTGTGTTATGAGGTAACATACCTTTAACAGCTGCTTCTACAAATCCTGTAGGATCAGATTCTTGGAATTGGCGAGCAGTTTTTACTTTTAAACCACCTAACCATCCAGTGTGATGATAGTATTTTACTGAATCAAGTTTCTTACCACTCATCACTACTTTTTCTGCATTAACAATAATAACATAATCACCAGTATCTACATGTGGTGTATAAGTTGGTTTATGTTTTCCTCTTAATACAGATGCTACTTCTGATGCTAAACGTCCTAAAGTTAATCCATCAGCATCAACAACGTACCATTTACGTTCAATTGTGGCTTCTTTAGCCATAGTTGTTTGTCTCATTTTTAATCCTCCTGTAGTTTCCGGGGCTACAAATGTTAAAATAAGGCAACTATTATTATAACAATATTGCTTATTTTGTCAACATTATTCATAAGTTTTATTTAAATAGTGTGAAACAAAAGTGATATTGTCTTATTGTAACCAAATTGACTTTGTCCCAAATATATAATATATAATGACCTAGTATGGGAGGTCATTATGAGAAAGGTTGAATTAAGAATGAAT
>JAETUM010000108.1 GCA_021768625.1 Candidatus Stoquefichus sp.
GTCGTGTTTTCCATAATCTAATTATATCAAAAAAGACAATGCATATCAGTATAATACTGATAACATTGTCTTTTTTTGATGGACTGTATTCCTATTTTATTTCGTTACAGCCTCTTCCTTGATATTTTCCATCTTGTGTATTAACAATAACTTTTTCACCTTCACTTATAAATAAAGGAACTTTAATTTGAAAACCTGTTTCAATTGTTGCATTTTTAGTTGCGCTTGTTGCAGTATCACCTCTAACTGCAGGTTCTGTTTCAGTAATTGTAAAAGCAACATTCACAGGTAACTGAACACCTAAAACTTCATTTTCAAAACTTGTTACTTCAACCTCATCAGAAGGCTTTAAAAAATTTAATTCCCATTGTAAACGATCACTTGGAATTTCAATTTGATCATATGTTTCATTATCCATAAATACTAACATATCACCTGAATCATATAAATATTGCATTTTTCTTTTTTCAACATGAGCTCTTGCAACTTTTTCATTATTTCCAAAAGTAACTTCTGTTGTAGAACCAGTTCTCATATTTTTCATTTTAACTTTGATATTTGCTGCAGCACGTGCTGTTTTATTATGAGAATATTCTAATACAATATATAAATTTCCTTCATATTGAAAAGTTGTACCTGGTCTTAAATCACCAACATTTATCATACTTTTATCTCTCCTTTGCCTTATTTCCTTTAGCATTATAACAAATTTATATTACTATGTAAAACAAAAAACATATATATAATCAGCTTTTTAACAAAAGAATACAAATAGTATTGCTAATATTATAAAAAGATATGAAAAATATCCAAGTATTGTATTATATTTTTGACATTTAATCTTAGAACAATTTCTGATCATCATTATTATAAATGACAAAAGAAAACATATAATACATAAATATAACATTATCATCCCTCCAAATACTCTATTTTTTTCACTTCTATACTTTCATTTTCTATTTGTACAATAAATTGATATTGATATTCATTTATATTCACTGATGTTGTGATTAAAGAATAACTGCCCATATTATCAACAGTATAAGAAACACTATATTCTTCTTCATCAATTGAATCACCAAGTAAAATATCATTTTCTATAGTTGTTATATAATACCTCACTAACATAATTTCTAAATTTTTTTGCTTTATAAGAATATCAATATCTTTATATGAACGACTTTTCGATAATATGGAATAACAGCTTACAGAAATAACAGATAATGCAATCATAAAAATAACAAGAACAATTTGTAAAATAGACCCTTTATTATTCAATGATTTCATCACTTTTCTTTTTTCTTGCATACCCAATTAAAAAGTAATAACTTTTTTCCTTCCTTTTTACTTTCATATAAGCCATATCGTTTTTAATATCAAAATCTAATGAATCTATATTATTTAAAATAATTTCATACCCCTCCTTTTTAACAAGACGATGACGATCATATACTAAATACATTTCTTTTTGATCATATGAAAGATAATGATATCCATTTTGTGCATCAATATAGTAACTTCCTAAAAGATATTGACTGACCTGTTTAGCAGCTATATATATATCTTCGTCATAACTTGCTATATTATTTGAATGAGAAAACAAATGATAGATAGGAGTTATAGTTAAAACAATAATAAGTGTGATAGAAAGTGAAAATAAAATTTCTACTAAGGTAAAACCGTATTGACGATATCTATAAAATTTTCTTGATATGATACTTTTTCCTCCTGACTCTGTATATGTTGATATCTACTATCTAACCTGTCTTCTTCTTGAAATAACTGTGTTAATAATGTAACAAATAAAATAATAACAAAAATATAAATTTCAAAAGCAAATAAACTTTCAATCAATGTTGAACCTTTATTGTTGCACATAATAACTCCCACTTCCTATTTGAAACACAAAAGCATAAGTTTTTTGTCGACAATAGAAATATATCTTTTTAGCTTTATTAATATTTCCAAATTCATTATAATTCATTTTATGAGGTTCAAAATATGTACCATCTGGTAAAAAATATTCTTCATTGAAATGAAATGATTGAATTAATAATTTATTCTTTGTAAATGAAACATATGTTTTTTCCTTATAAAGGATAGCATTCATCTTAGCCTGATTTAATAATTGTGAAATATCTTCAATAATCACATGACTATTTTTTGATGGAATGTGTACCACCATAGTTAAACAAGATAATATACAAATTATAAATAAGACAAAAAGTGTCTCAATCATTGTAAATCCTTTATTCGTTAACATAAGCCTGACCATCTTTAATTGAAATCTTTTTTCCATTTGGACATGTTCTTTGCTTTTGAGTTAAATAAGGATGACTTCCTTTAGTTAAAGCAGATATACTTGATGGTAGTTTTCCATTTTCTATTTCATACAAAAGAATTTGAGAATTCACCACTTCTATTTGTGCCTCGCATCCTTTATCTTTAACAACAGAATTTTTACTTGTTACATTAGGAATAACAAGTAATAAAATAACTAATATCACGCTTACGCAGAAGAGAATTGTAGCAATATATTTAGATTATAATTAGAGTATAATTGCATCTTTTCTATCCATATTAATATATATATTTGTTATAATTAGATAATTCTTAGAATCAAATTATATACATTTTACATTTCACAAACAATTTGATGACAATTTTTTGATTGTGATGACAAAAAAAAGAAAGAGTCAATTAGACTTCTTTCATTTCTTGGATATAATCATCTAAATTCATAAGACGTTGTGCAAAAAAATCAATCAATGTTTGTACATCATCTAAATGTGTATTGTCACTTAGGCAATTAACTAATGATAAAAATGCAATATGTAATTGAAGTTCTTTTGATATTTCATTTAAAATATTGCTATCCATTTTCTCACCCCCCTACTTCTATATACGAAGAAAAAAGGGAATTTTCTTTTACAATTTTAAATTTTCACAAAATGAAAAAATCGTTTTATATATAAGATAACTCTTTCTCT
>JAETUM010000025.1 GCA_021768625.1 Candidatus Stoquefichus sp.
ATTACACAAGCAGTTCAACTTTAACTGCATAAAGAAAATGAAGTTGTCTGCTCGACAACTTCAATAAAAACAATTTTAATTATTTCATCTGTCTACTTGACAGGGGCGGTTCATAACTTCAATTTCGTTACAGCCTCTTATCTCTTCTATTATAAATTTTCGTCTGCTGTAAAGACAACACCTGCTGATTGTCTTGCTTTTGTTGCTATTGTCATAGCAATTAAGCTTTTTTCCATCATTTCTTCTACTCTTTGATAATCTTTGTTTTCTATGATCTTAACAAATTCCACAAATTCATAATACATACGATGAGTATCACCTTGTAAGTTAATTTCTTCCTCAGTGCCATCATTTCTTAATAACTTAAATCCTCTTAAATTATTAGCTGGAGTTGTGATGTTAATACATCCTTTATCTCCCTGTATATTTGTAGAAATTGGAGCTTTACAATCTTTTGCACCAATTAAGACTGCTTTAAAGTTTCCATAATCTAATGTCATGATTCCTGAAGTATCAATACCTTTTTCAATATTAGCTTGATATTTCACTTCTTTTGGTTCTCCAAATAATGCTACCATTAAATGAATATTATAAATATTTAAGTCCATTAATGCCCCACCTGATTTTGTATAGTCAAATGCAGGTAAAATATTTCCTTCTTTAAATGCATTATATCTTGATGAATATTGAGAATAGTTTGCTGTAATAATTTTAACATTTCCTACTTCATCTAACATTTCTTTTATTTTTAATACATTTGGTAAATATTGTGTAGAAATAGCCTCAAGTAACATTAATTCTTTTTCTTTAGCTAACTTATTAAGTTCTTCAAGTTCTTTAATATGTGATGTAAAAGGTTTTTCACATATAACATGTTTATTTGCAAGTAATGCTTGTTTACACATTGCATAATGTAAATGATTAGGTACTCCTAAATAGATAACATCAACTTCATTATCATTTAACATATCTTCATAACACTCATATGTTTTTTTAACATTATTTGCTTTTGCTAGTTCTTGAACTTTTTCGTATTCAGCAGGAATAGATGCCATAGCCTCTAATTCAACACCATCAACATCATGTATAAAGTTAAATAAATCATGGACAATCATTCCACATCCAGTAATTCCTAATTTCATATTATTTAGCCTCCTTTGCTACCTTTGTACCTTCTTCAATAATTCTTAATACCTCTATAACTTCCTCATCTTTAACAACCTTTTCTCCATGATTAAAGATGACATCATATAAATTATCATAAATAATTCCATAGTCTCCTATTTCTGTAGGAACTTTCTTTGTAACATCATTTCCTTCATCATCAATATATGATAATGTTCCCCATTTATCTTCTGGTAATGGATCAAAACTAATTTCAATTGGACCAGGTTTTGGTTTTTGTGCACTTTGATGTCCTAATGCAGGCATTAAGAAACTTCCCTTTTTACCATGAACAATAAATCTAGGATAATCTAATTTAACATAATAACTTGTTTTAACAATGGCTTTAACTCCATTATCATAGAAGAAATCAATATCATAATAATCATCAGATTCTCCTGGGTTATCTATACTACGGCAATCATAAACAACTTTTTTTGGTTTTCCGAATTGTCCAATAATTTGATCAATAGGATGAACAGCTAAACCATAAAGTATACCAAATCCTTTTCTATCTTTAATGCTAGGACGATAATAATCATAATGTGATTCAATTTCAACAAGATCTCCTAAAACACCTGATTCAATCACTTTTCTTACTGTACGCATATCAGCATCATAACGTCTATTTTGATTAGACATAGCAACTAATCCTTTTTCTTTTGCAAAAGCAAAGACTTTTTCAGCCTCTTTTGCTGTCATCGCAAATGGTTTTTCGCATAAAACATTTTTACCATGTTCTAAAGCCATCATTGTATAAGAAACATGGAAAGCATCTGGTGTATTAACTACAACTAAATTGACTTCTTCGTCATTCATAACTTGATCAATATCAGTTGTAAAAGTGATATGTGGATACCAAGTTTCTCTTTCCTCATCACCTTTTCTATCTTCCTCTCTACGATAGATATACTTAACTTTGATTGTGTCTGGTCTTCTTTCAACATATGGTAAATGGTAACGACACACACTATTACCAAAACCAATATAAGCAACTACTAACATTATATTTTCCTCCTCTTTTTATATTTTTATTTTACCTTTTTCGTCTTTTAAGCTATAGATGAAAAAAGCTTTTTGAAATTTGATTTCATAAAAATAAAAAGTATTTGAAATTGAATTTCATTAATATAATATCTCTATCTTTTCATAAAAAAACTTTAGGAAATAAGTATTCTCCTAAAGTCTTTTATCTCGTATTTACTTTCCATATTTTGCAATATCTTGTTCAATATTACCCTTATGTTGTAAAGATTTATCTGTATATTGCATAATCTCAAATTTATTACCATCTGGATCATGAATCCACATTTGCCAAGTTTCTGATTGTCCTTTATTTGGTTCTATATCAATTTCAATACCTGCTTGAACTAATTCCTCTCTTGCTGCATGAATATCATCAACCATCAATGCAAAATGAGAATACCCTAATCTTGTGTCTGGGGTTTCTTGTTCTAATTGTCCATCAGCCTTTGGAAATAATTCCAAATATTGACCAGGTGCAAGTTCAATAAAAATATAGGCAATTCCTTTTGGATTTGTTTCAGCTCTAGCTGCCCATGCTCCACGATTTGTTTGTCCTTTGTATGCTTCATATCGCGTGATAATTTTAGCTTTTAAACCTAACTTATTTTCATAAAAATCTCTCATTTCATCCATTTTATCTGTATAAAATGATAAATGCATAACTTCATTAAATTTCATTAATATTCACTCCTTAATCTAAATCTTTACCATCTGATTCAATAACTTTTTTATACCAATAGAATGAATCTTTTTTAAGTCTACGTAAATCTCCTTCACCAGCATCATTCATATCAACATAAATAAATCCATATCTTTTATCCATTTGACCAGTTGTAAATGAAACTAAATCAATAGGAGCCCAAGTTGTATAACCAAAGATGTTGACACCTTCTTCTCTAGCTTTCATTAAGCTTTGAATATGTCCTCTTAAGTAATCAATTCTATAATCATCATGAATACTTCCATCTTCTTCTACTTTATCAAATGCACCCAAACCATTTTCAACATCAAAAATAGGAACTTGATATCTATCATTTAAGAAGTGTAAGAAATATTCATATCCAACAGGGTCAATTTGCCATCCCCAATCACTTGCTTTAAGATAAGGATTCTTTAAGTCTGCTGATGCACCTGCTGCTCCTAATCTTTCTCCTTCACCTTCATGTGTTGTAATAACATTTGACATATAATATGAGAAGGCTAAGAAATCAGATTTACCTTCCATTAAATCTTTTTCATCTTGTTCAGTGATTTCTAATTTGACATTGTTTTCTTTCCACAATCTTTTTGCATAAGAAGGATAATATCCTCTAACCATTGTATCAGCACAATATCCAAATTTATCTTGGAATGCTTTATAGTTTGCTAAAACATCATCTGGATCACATGTATATGGATAACTACAAAAACCTGCAATCATACATCCAACATTAATATTTTTATCAATTTCATGTGCGACTTTGACAGCTCTTGCTGAAGCCACCATTTAATGATGAAGTTCAGTTAAAGCAACTTGTTTTCCTTCTTTACCATCAAAATGAAGTAAAATATTAATTTCATTAAATGTTAACCATTTATCAACTAAATCTTTATATTCTTCAAAACATACTTTTGCGAATTCTGCAAATTGATGAATCATTTCCCTATTTGACCATCCACCATATGTTTCTTCTAAATAGACTGGTTCATCATATTTATATAATGTAATAACTGGATCCATTCCATACTTACGACATTCTTTAAATACATTTCTATAAAATTCTACACCTGCTTTATTAACGCCACCTTCTACACCATGTGGATAAATTCTTGCCCATGAAACTGTTGTATTGAATGTTGTAAATCCCATTTCTGCTAATAATGCAATATCTTCCTTATATCTATGATAAAAATCAATACCTACATGATTTGTATATCTTACATCATCAAATAAAACATACTTAGCTCCTTGAGGTAAATGATCAAATTGTCTCATTTTTCCTCTTGTTCCATCAGCATTTAAATAATGGATATAACGTCTATCAGTTGTTGTTCCTGGATCTCCAAAATCCACTTGAACAGGACTCTTACCGTCCTCATCCCATGCACCTTCACATTGAGCAGCACTAATTGAACCACCCCATAAAAATTTTTCTGGAAAACTCATTTTTTTATTTCTCCTTTTCTTTTAAAATTTCAATAGCTTCCTTTATATTATGAACAATATAATCTGCTTTTTCCTGTATAATTTGAGGAGATTTTTGAAATGTAAATGATATATCTGCTACCCTTAACATAGGTAAATCATTGTATGAATCACCAATTCCAGCAATCTTCTCTAAGCATAATAATTCTTTTAACTTTATAATAGCTTGCCCTTTAGAGCATCCTTTCGCAACAATATCAATAGAATCAACATTTTGAAATGCTTGCACATCTTGATATCTTTGATTGATTTCTAATGTAATTTCTGTTGCTCTTTCTACTGTACTTTCTATTAATGAAATACTATATATATCTTCATCTCTCATTTCTTCTAAAGAATGAATAATAACTTTATCCTCATCATTTTGAATATTTGTACAATAAAAGTTCTTTTGTGATAATGTTTGAACTATTAACTCTGTTTCATTTTTATATGTTAAATAAATTTCATTAATAATATCAAAGGGAACTTTCTTTCCATATAGTAATTGATAATCCTTATCTAAAATAGCACCTCCTGTACTCACAATAAAGAAATCAGGTTTTAACACTCCTTTTAAAGGCTTCAACAAACCAGAAAATGGTCTACCTGAACAGATTCCAAAAAGATTTCCATCTTGTTGAAACTGCTTAATTTCTTGAATATCTTGTTCTTTAAATTGAGAGCCATTTTTAAAGAATAATGTATTATCAAAATCACTGGCAAGAACTTTCATATCATATTTCTCCTCTTTCATTATCAACAAACTAATTTTTTTATAAAGATTAATGAGGATATGATAATTATCATATCCTAATCATTTAATCTAAATCTTCACCATTTGAAGCAATAACTTTCTTAAACCAATAGAATGAATCTTTTCTAGAACGGTGTAAATCTCCATTTCCTTGATCATCCATATCAACATAGATAAATCCATATTTCTTATCCATTTGTCCAGTTCCTGCAGAAACTAAATCAATACATCCCCAAGTTGTATAACCAAATAAGTTAACTCCTTCTTCTACTGCTTCTTTCATACATTGAATATGACGACGATGATAATCAATTCTTGCTGGGTCATGACATACACCATCTTCATCTTCTTTTTCAATTAAGCCAATACCATTTTCAACATCAAATAAAGGAACTTGATATCTATCATTGATAATGTGTAAGAAATGTTTAAATCCTAGTGGATCAATTTGCCATCCCCAAGCATTTGCTTCAAGATATGGATTCTTAACTGTTCCTAAAACATTTCCACCAGTTGTATCAAGCATTTCATCAGTATGTGTTGTCACAACACCAGATGCATAATAAGAGAATCCTAAGAAATCAGCTTTACCATCCTTCAAAATTCTCTTATCTTCCTCTGTGATTTCTGGAGCATAACCCCATTCTTCCCATACTCTCTTTGCAAAAGATGGATATTCTCCTCTCACTTGTGTATCAGCACAATAACAGAAGAAATCTTGGAACTTTTTATATCTTGCAAATGCATCTTTAGGATCTGGTGTTAATGGATATGACATATTTCCACAAATCATTGCTCCTACTTTAATATTTTCATCAATTTCATGTGCAACAATTGTTGCTTTTGCAGAAGCAACCATTTGATTATGCATATATGCAATATTTCTTTGTGCAATATCTCTTGGTGTATCTTCCTGAGGCATAATAATATTCAATTCATTAAATGTCATCCATTTATTTACTAAATCTTTATACTCTGTAAAACATACTCTTGCAAATTCCACGAATTCATCAATCATGGCACGGTTTCTCCAACCACCATGTTGTTCAAGCAAAGAAACTGGCTCATCATACTTATAAAGTGTAATGACAGGATCTATACCATATTTACGACATTCTTCAAAAACACTACGATAGAATTCTACACCCTCTTTATTCACTCCACCTTGAATACCATAAGGATAAATTCTTGCCCATGAAATAGAAGTGTTAAATGTTGTATAACCCATTTCTGCCATTAAAGCAATATCTTCTTTATAACGATGATAAAAATCACTTGCCACATGATTAGTATAATGTAAATCATCAAAAATTTGGAATTTGCATCCTTCTGGCAATTCATCAACTGCTTCCCATTGCTTATGAACTCTTTGCCCATTTTCATCTAAATACCAAATTTGACGACGTTCTGTTGTAGACCCTGCTGTACAGTAATCTACTAATACTGGTGATTTTCCTCCTTCATTCCAACCACCTTCAATTTGAGCAGCACTAATTGAACCACCCCATAAAAAACCTTTTGGAAAACTCATTATTTATTACCTCCTTCTAAATCTTCTCCATTTGTTTTAATAACTTGTTTATACCATTCAAAAGAGTCTTTCTTATATCTCTTCATTGTTCCATTACCTTGATCATCTACATCAACATAAATGAATCCATAACGTTTACTCACTTGACCTGTACTTGCTGCACATAAATCAATACAACTCCACATTGTATATCCTAATAAATCTACGCCTTCTTCTACTGCCTCTTTCATTTTCATGATATGGGCTTTCATATAATCAACATGATAAGAATCATGAATAGAGCCATCTTCTTCTAATGTATCATGAGCACCTAATCCATTTTCAACAATCATTAATGGCATTTGATACCTATCATATAACATATGTAATGCTGTCTTTAATCCCTCAGGATCAATTTGCCATCCCCAATCACTTGCCTTTAAATATGGATTTTTCTTTCCCATAGAAATATTTCCATTTGTATCCTCACTATCTAAATGTGTTGTTATACAATTGGTGTTATAGTAAGAAAAAGCAAAATAATCTACTTTTCCTTTATATAAGTCTTCCTTATCTTCATTACTAATCTCTAAACAAATATTATGTTTTTTCCAAATACGTGAAGCATATGATGGATAATATCCTCTTGCTTGAACATCTGAAGAATAAAATAAAGCTTCTTGCATATAAGCACTATTTTCAGCAATATCTTTTGGATCAGGTGTTAATGGATATGTAAATATACCTGCATTCATACTTCCTACTAAATAATTATCATTTATTTCATGAGCAATTTGTACAGCCTTTGCAGAAGCAACAAGCTGATTATGTAATTCTACATAAAGCTTTTGTTTATCATATGTTGGTATAGAGTTTCCAATAATAGTAATAACATTAATTTCATTAAATGTTATCCAATATTTAACTAAATCTTGATATTCTTGAAAACATACTTTCGCAAATTCAACATATTCATCAATAAGTTGACGATTTGACCATCCGCCCATTTCCTCAATATAATAAACAGGCATATCGTATTTATATAATGTGACAATAGGTTCAATGTTCCATTTCTTACATTCTTCTAAAACATTTCTATAGAATTCAACACCCTTTTGGTTAACACCATTCTTTATTCCATAAGGAATAATTCTTGCCCAAGAGATAGAAATATTCAATGCTTTGAATCCCATTTCACCAAAATAACCAATATCTTCTTTATAATGATGATAAAAGTCTATTCCTTTTCTATTTGGATAATACTCGCCATCTATTGTTGCATACTTTGCTCCTTTAGGTAATTGAGCAGTAATTAAACATGGCATTTTGCCATAAGTTCCATCACTCATTTGATATGTCACTTGTCTAGGAGTTGTAGCTGTTGCACCTGTCATATAATCTACTTCTACTGGTGCTTTGCCGTCCTCATTCCATGCCCCTTCACATTGAGCGGCTGAAATATCACCACCCCATAAAAAGTCCTTCCTAAAAGCCATAAGCCTACCTCCTTTTTATATTTTTATTTTATAAAATAGTGTGTTAAATTCAATAGAATTTATAGACTTTGAAATTTGATTTCATAAAAATAAAAAGTTATTGAAATTTGATTTCATTATGTATTCATGTTTGTTATAATAAATATATATGGAGGTCAACAAAAATGATTAAAGAACTTTTTTACACAACAAAATTAACACCACAGGAACAAGCTGTTGTTTCCTATATTCATCAAAATCCAGGGTGTATTCTTAAGCTTAATGCTAAAGAACTTGCACAAAAAAGCTATGTTAGTTCTCCAACAGTTATAAGACTTGTTAAAAAACTAGGATTCAAGGGTTATTTAGATTTTCAAAACACATACATACAAGAATATATGATGTATGAAGATAATAAATTGGAAAGATTAAATAAGGATAGTACAATTGATGATATTATCCAAATATTACCCCAAATATATAAACATGTTTTCTTAGAAACACAACATATGATTCGTAAAGAATCCTTTGTAAGAACAATAAATTATATGCTTCAGGCTAAACAAATTGATTTTTATGCAAATGATAATAACTTTTCACAGGTTCAATCCGCTTGTTTAAAACTTAATACTTTAGGTATAAGAGCTCAAGCATTTAATACAATTAATCAAAGTTATGTTGAATCTTTTCGTTCTCAAGATGTTTTATCTTTTGTTGTAAGTCATTCTGGAAAGAATCAAACAATGGTTGATGTTGCATACTATTTAAGGAAAAAAAGAGTACGTGTTATAGCAATTACAGGTAAGCTTGATCCTACTTTAGAATTGATTTGTAACGAAAGTTTATATATTGATTCTTCTTTACATCATGCTCCTGGAAATATTATGTTATATGGTTTATCTATTCATTATATTATTGATATTCTTGTCACTTCTCTTGCAATTAGAAAAGGTGAACAAAGCAAAAAAGAATGAAAATATCATTCTTTTTTACTTATGAAATGATTTTCTTATTTTCTCTGTTGCTTCAATAATATCTAATGAGTCTTGATGAGACATTCTAGAACTTTCATTGAGATGATTAAGTACACAATAATGGACTTCTTCAATTTCTGTGTAAAAATCATCATAAATATATGATTTTTCTATCTTATATTCTTCTCCGCTATTTAAAATAATCGTAGCCTCTTCTGGTCTATAAAACGGATTAGCAATAAGCTTTCCTAAAGTTCCATAAATAGTCATCTTTTTTTCTTTATTTTCATTAAACGCAATATCTATCAATGCAGTTTGTCCACTTTCAAATGTTAACTCAATAATATCGTTAGCATCTACTTCATATTCATATTGAACTTTTGATGTTATATGTTTTATTGGAGAGTGTATATAATCTAGTATTGAAGCTAAATTATAACTTCCAACGTCATTTAAAATGCCACCTTGATCTTTTTCATGCAAATAATGTCCTGGTCTATATCCAACTTGATATGCAAAACAAGTTTCTACTCTCAAAATATCACCAAGAATACCATCATCAATAACTCTTTTTATATCTGCGATTAAAGGAATAAATCTGGTTTTCATTGCTTCCATAAAAAAGACTTGCTTCTCTCTTGCTAAATCACAAAGTTCTTTTGTTTGTTGATATTCTAATGTTGCTGGTTTTTCACATAATACAGCTTTTTTTCTCAAAAGTGCTTCTTTACACCATTGATAATGATCTTTATGTCTTGTTGCAACATATACAGCATCAACATGTGGATCATCCAACAACTTCGTATAATCATCATAAGTTATCACTTCAGGATATTCCTCTTTCCATCTTGCACGATTATCTTTTCCATAAGAAGCAATAGCATATAGCTTTCCATGTCGGCTTTGCTTTAAACTTATTGTAAAACGTCTTGCTATATTTCCTGCACCAACAATTCCCCAATTAATCATTTATTTCATCCTTTCTTTAATTAACTTCTGATACCAATAAAATGAATCCTTTGGTATTCGTTTGAATGTTCCACTACCATCATCTTGTCTATCCACATAAATGAAACCATATCTTTTAGACATCATTCCTTCACTTGTAGAAACAACATCTAAAGCAGCCCATGTTAAATATCCAATAACATCAACGCCATCTTCTATAGCCAATTCCATTTGTTGAATATGTTGATTAAGATAATCTATACGATAATCATCATGAATTTGACCATCTTCAACTTGATCATATGTTCCTAAACCATTTTCTACAACCATAATTGGTTTTTCATATCTTTCATACATTTGATTTAACATAATTCTAAATCCTACAGGATCAATTGTCCAGTCAAATGGTGTATTTTCTAAACATGGATTATCTTTCACTCCATCTACAGACGCAAGAGCTGTTTTATAATAAGAAACAGCTATAAAATCTAATGTATTCTTTTTCATAATTTCCATATCTTCTTCTTTTAAATCAATATGATATTCATTTAATTTCTTTAAGAAATAATATGGGAAATGCCCTTTAACCATAACATCAGTATAACGACTATCTTTTCTTTGTTCTTCCATCATTAATTGATAATCTAATGGTGATGAAGTCAATGGATAACATGGTGTTCCTGCCACCTCACAACCAACTTTTAAATCTGGATCTATTTCATGACATGTCTTAACAAGAAGTGCATTTGCTAATAACTTATGGTATGCACATTGATGTAATACTTGTTCTCTATTTTCACCATCTTTGAGGATTGTTCCTCCAACCATATATAAAGCATGATTCATAACATTAATTTCACAAAATGATATCCAATACTTCACTCTATCATGATATCTTTGAACTATTGTACGTACATAATGTTCATAGAGTTCAACAACTTTACGATTTGCAAAACCGTTATATTTTTCTACGACCCATAATGGCATATCAAAATGAATTGTTGTAATAATAGGTTCAATATGATGTTTAATCAATTCATCAATAACATTATCATAAAATTGTAATCCTTCTTCATTTGGTTCAAGAGAATCATCTAAGAAAATACGAGACCACAATACAGAAAATCTCAAAGCTTTTAATCCCATTTCAGCAAATAAAGCTATATCTTCTTTATAATGTTCATAAAATTCTATACCATCTTGAGATGGATAAAAGCCTTCTGGTCTTTGCATATAAATGCCTGGATGATTCAAATAGGCAAATCTCGTTTCTTTTCCTTGAGGAATAATATCAACAACCGTTTCACTACGAGAAGAATAGCCACCTTCACATTGGCCACCACTAATAGAACTTCCCCATAAGAATTCTTTATTCATGATTATCACCTACAATCTTTCTTGTTGATCCACAACCAACACCTGCTCTATCAATTCCAAGTTCAATCAATTCTATGAGTCTTTCTCTAGAACGAACGCATCCTGAACCCTTCACTTTAATTCTTCCGTTTGCTTCTTTCACCATCATTTTAATTAATTGTGGATCAGCACCTACAATATGTTCTCCTTTAAAATAACCAGTTGATGTTTTAATAAAGTCTGCATGTCCTTTTACACAACATTCAATAGATGCTTTTACCTCATCTGTAGTTAAAGCATCTGTTTCAACAATAACCTTTAATCCAACATTATTTTGATGACATAAATCACTCATTGCTTGAATTTCATCAATGACCTTTTCATATTTTCCACTCTTAATCAATCCATAATTAGCTACCATATCTATTTCAAAAATTTGACCTTTATCAATAATAGCTTGACATTGTGCTACTTTAGAATTTTTATCACTTGATCCAAATGGGAAATCACAAACAACACAAAGTTTTGTTTGTGATCCTTCAATACATTCTTTTGCTATATCAATAGCATCAGGATTAATACAGACCGTCTTGCAACCACATTCAACACCAATCATAATATGAGACTTTAATTCTTCAATAGTCATGGCTGGATCTAAAACTGCATGATCTATATAACTTGCTAATACTTTTGTTTCCATTTTTATTATTTCCTTTCTTTTTTATAAAAAAACATTATGACTCATCACAATGATGAATCATAATGAGTTTGCCTTTTAATCCAGGATAATCTCCAGATTCTACTTTTTCTAAATTATCTTTATGTGCAATAAACCATTTATTCTTCTTTTTCAAAATACCTTGTCTTTCTTCAAGAGAATCACCTGTTCCTTTTAATAGTAAACAAATTGTCATAAACCCTTCATCACTTACACTTATGGGTGTGTAATGTAATGTTGTTCCATAACATTCAACAATGACTCCCTTAGGCACATAGAAACATTCACATAGTGAAGAATCATATGTTTGATCCTTCATATCCCACAGATGTCCGACAACTAATACAAAGTCAGTCACAGCAACAATTGTTTCACTACCTTGGTGATACTCAATTCCATTTAAGACTTGATTATCACCAGAAACAACACCAGCCATAACATCTAAATATCCATAAACTTTCTGTGATAACAAACGAATGGAAGGAAGTTTTTCTAAGGCTTCTACACTTGGTATATAACAATTTCCAGATTTGGGAGGACGGACGCTTGATAATACATATGATATTGCCTCATTAATATCTTCCTTAATAATTTTTCCATAAGTTTGAAACGATTGATCACGAACATCATTTATGTGATATTTGGGATTTAACTTTTGCAATTCTTCTAAAGTCATACTATTTTTGTCTTTCTTCAATATCCTTTAACATATCAATACGTGCTTGATGTCTACCACCTTCGTATTCACCAGTTAACCATGCATCTACAATCATCTTTGCTAGTTCTAAACCAACAACTCTTGCTCCAAATGCTAACATGTTCGTATTATTATGTTCTCTAGATAACCTTGCTGAATATGGTTCACTGCAAGTCACACAACGTATTCCATTCACTTTGTTAGCAGCTAAAGAAATACCTACACCTGTTCCACAAATAACAATACCTTTATCTACTTCACCACTAACTACTGCATTTGCTACAGCTTCTCCAGAGATTGGATAATCAAATCTTTCACTACTATCTGTCCCAAAGTTAACAACTTCATATCCATATTTTTCTTCGATATAAGCAGTGATTTGTTTTTTATATTCCACTGCTACATGATCATTACCAATTCCTATCTTCATATTTTCCCTCCAATTTTTATTTATCTATTGACACTTGCCATTCTAAAATAAGTATACTGCTTTCCTTTTAATGATACTGATAATTGATGGATATTTTCTGGTGATGTACAACCACTAAATCCTCCATCTCCTATAGCATGTATATCAGCACCTGTTTCCTTCATTTTTAATGCAATTAATCGAATTGTTTCAGTATCTGCACATTCGACAGAACTATTGAGGAATGTCATTGCCAAAGTTCTTGGTTTATAACGATGTATAAACTCTACAAGTTGCCTAATCATTTCCACTGTAATTCCATGTCGAGAACCAGGAGCTGGCAAATCAATACAGTCTGCACCAGCATCTATTAACTCTTTAATAATTTCTTTTGCATCATAATCTGCTAATGGGTCACCTAATACCTTTTCATTGATACCATCTTCCCATTTACCAGCAAAAACAAAAATTTGATCTTTAAATTTTGTTTTTATACGCTTTGTTGTTTCAACAACATCTCTAATCGATGTTCCACTTCCAGGATTTCCACCTAGAACAATAAAATCCGCTCCTAAATCAATACATTTTTGTACATGTTCATCACTCGCCAACATTCCATCACGACGATAAAGAGCTTTCTTTCCACCATCTTCACTACCAGCTTTGGGACATCCTAAATAAATTCCTATAGGACGTCTACACTTTTTCTTTAACTCTTGAAAAGACAATCCACATAACCCAGGATTATTATCAAGATTATCTAAATCAAAAGTATTTAACATAACCATATCTGCTCCAAAAGCAAACATTAATTCAGAGTTTGTTACTCCTCTTACTAATCCTTCCCCAGCAAATAATAGATGTTGTCCCATAACAACACGACCTTCTGATTTAAAAACTGACTCTTTTAATTCCATTGGAGACATTTTTTCAATCTCTTGACCTGTTGCACTAATTAATCTTGTAACCATATTACTATTTACCTAATAACTTTAAAGCATGTTCTAGAACTTTTGCTCCATTCATCATTCCATAATCTTGCATTTGAATCACTTCTACTGGTTTGTCTGAATATGTTTTTTGAACATTTTTTAATTCATAACGTACTTGTGGTCCAAGCAAAATAACATCTGCGTTGTCTCCATATTGAGCAATTGATCCTACTGGATGTGCCTCAATATTAATTTCAATTCCTTTTGCTTTTGCAGCATCTTTCATTCTATTAACTAATAAACTTGTAGACATTCCTGCTGCACATACTAATAAAATATTCATATTTTTTTCCTCCTATAATTTTCTTAATTCTTTACAGATTTCTTGATAACTTTTTTCTTTTCCAAATAATGCGCTTGTTCCTAAAATAAATCCACTGACTCCTATTGCTGATAACTCTTTGATCTTTTCTGGTGAACATGCTCCATCTATCATCACTTTGTAACCACCATAGTTCTTTGCTTCTTCTACGAACTTTTGAAACTTCGGTGTCACAAAGTCAAGATACTTTTGTCCTGCAAAACCTGGGTTTACACTCATAATCATAACATAATCACATAAGTGCAATACTTCTTTTACTGATTCAAATGATGTTCCTGGATTAATTGCAATTCCTGCCGAAGCACCTGTATCTTTAATCATTTGAAGCGTTCTTGTAATATGAGCATCTGTTTCTGGATGAACATAAATAATAGAAGCACCTATTTTCGCAAATTTTTCAACATAAGCACTAGGATTTGTAACCATTAAATGAACATCACAAGGCTTTGTTGCTGTTTGACAGATATACTCAATATCTTGCAATCCCATTCCAAAATTAGGGACGAAATTACCATCCATCACATCAAGATGGAAGATATCAATACCACCATCTTCTAAATCTTTTATTTCTTTTTCCAAATTTCCAAAATTCGCACACATCATACTTGGACATAATAATTTTCCCATAACATTCCTCCTTGGTAAAACGTTTACTCTTTGTGCAATGAATAAAGGTATTCCTACCTTTTCTACTACTATTCGACATTATTCAATTGTATGTTTATGATAAGCCTTATTTTATAAATATAGTACTCTTCACTACATACAAAGAATCTCATTAATCTTATATTCCCTAGCTTGCAATTTTATTTTAACCTTGATGGGTAAACGTTTCCACACAATCTAATGGCATATCTTATGCCATTTATTGTTATTCTTACATTTTTTGTACGAATATACGCATATATTTACCATTTTTATCCATTTTGAGTAAACGTTTTCATGAAAACGTTTGAAAATATGTGAAAAAAATTATATAATAAAATTGGGGAGTGAAAATCATGGATAAAAAAAAGAGTATCTCTATTAAAGAAATCGCTAAGCTATCTCAGGTTTCTGTTGCGACAGTTTCAAGAGTTATTAATAATAATGGACGATTTTCTGAAGAAACAAGAAAACGAGTACAAAAAATAATAGATGAATATGGATATACAACAAATATGGCAGCGAAAAGTTTAAGAATGTCAAAATCTAAAACAATCGGACTTATTGTTCCTAATATTGACAATGAATGGTTTTCTCAGTTAGTTTTAAAGATTGAGAAATATTTCTTTGATAAAAATTATTCTGTGTTTATTTGTAATACATCTCAAGATGAAGAAAAAGAGGTTGCATATTTTAAGACATTAGATTCAAAAATGGTTGATGGGATTATATGTATTTCAGGAATTGAGGAAATACCTACAAATGCTATCTCAAGAGATATTCCTATTGTTTGTATAGATAGAAAGCCTAAGGATCATGCTAATGCTTATTATGTTGAGTCTAACCATTATAGTGGCGGATATTTAGCAACTGAGGAATTAATTAAGAAAGGATGTCAAAGGATTGCTATTGTATCAAGAAATAAAACATTATCTGTTAATAAACAACGTTTAGAGGGATATAAGCAAGCATTAAAAGATTATGGATTAAAAGAATATACTGAATTACAATTATTATTAGAGCCTTCAGAAGCTAATTATGAAGGAGCACGCAAAATTATTAATCAGCTCGTTAAAGAAGGCATTGCCTTTGATGGCGTCTTTGCAACAAATGACTGGCGTGCTTATGGTGTTATGGTTGGCTTAGCAGAAAATAATATTAATGTCCCTTCTGATGTTAAAGTCATAGGTTTTGATGATATCTTTATTTCACATTCATGTCATCCATCTATGTCTACTATTCGTCAAGATGTTTCTGGTCTTGCTCTTAAAGCAGCTAGTTTATTAATGGATCTTATTGATAATAAAGAAATACAAGTTGACCAAAGACGTTTTATTCTACCAGTAGAAGTCATAGTGCGGGATTCAACTGATCAAAAGATAGAAAAAAGTACTTTAGATTAAATCTAGAGTACTTTTTTGTTCTAATATTCAATATCATTTTCTAAGTCTTTACCTTGAGAAGCTATGACTTTTTTATACCAATAATATGACTTCTTAGGATAACGAGCTAACGTACCTGTTCCATCATCATAACGATCAATAAAAACGAAACCATATCTCTTTCTCATTTCTTTATGACTACTTAAGAAATCAATTGGTGCCCAAGCTAAATATCCAATCATTTCTACACCATCTAATTCAATGGCATCTGATATATTTTTTATATGACCTTGATAGTAAGAAATACGATCATCATCATATACTTTTTTATCTTCTGTTAATTTATCATCAATACCTATACCATTTTCTACTATAAATAATGGTTTATGATATCTTTCATATAAACTATCTAAAGCATATCTAAGTCCCATTGGGTCAATTTGCCATCCCCATTCATTAGCACCCACATAAGGATTTTTTAATCTTTCTTTAGAGCCAGATAATAGATAATCCTGAACTTCTAATGGATCATCAATACCTTCTGGAGCTTTTACAACTGATGATTGATAATAACTAAATGATAAATAATCTAGTTTTTCAGAAGCTTGTTTAATTGTATCAAGTTCATCTTGAGGATGATTAAAATCAACACCTTTATTTTGAAGATAAGATAAATAATAACGAGGATATTCTCCATTAACCATAACATCAAATGTTAAATTATTACTCATATTATCAACAAATCTTGCTGCTTGAACATCTTCTGGCTTACATGTATATGGATAAACAGAACTATATGCATCCATACCTGCAACCATAGCACTTGGATTTTCTTTCTTAATAGCAAGCACTGCTTTAGCATGTGCTAATTGTGTATGATGTGTTAAAGTTGCATGAAATTGTGCATCACTCATACCTTCAGGTTTTTGTGCCCCAGCAACTAATCTAGGACCAAATGAAGCTGTATTCACTTCGTTGTATGTAATCCAATATTTTACCTTATCTTTAAAACGTTTTGCTACTACTGCTACATGATCAGCATAAAAATCAACAACACGACGATCCATAAATCCATTGTATTGTACTCTTAAGTGATCTGGCATATCAAAATGAACTAAAGAAACAACTGGTTCAATTCCTGCCTTCAACAATTCATCAATCATATCTTCATAATAAGCTAATCCAGCTTCATTTGTTTTTCCATCATCACCTTGTGGATGAATTCTTGACCAAACAATTGAAAAGCGATAAGCTGTAAATCCCATTTCTTTCATATGAGCAATATCCTCTTTATAATGATGATAATGATCAGCAGCAACTGTTGTATCTGATAAAGTACTTTGTCCAGTTTCAAAGCTAATTTCTAAAGTATCATAAACATTTAATCCTTTTCCATCTTCCAAGTAGCCACCTTCTGCTTGTACATTACTTAAGGCTGCACCCCATAAAAAATCTTTATTCATATTCTTTTCCTCACTTTGTTGTCATCATAATTGTCATTTGTCCTTCAAATTGGACTTGTGTATTTGTTGGAATTAAGAAATTGTCTCCAACTTTTATTTCTTGATTATCAACTTTTCCTTCTCCTTTTACAACAGTCGCTAGCTGATAATTATCACAAACATACTGACTCTTTCCATCTACTTCTAATTTTGTTACTGTAAAAGAATCATTTGATATATAGACTGTTTCTTTACAATTTTCTAAAATTGTCACTTTTGGAGAAATATTATTCTTCATATCTTCAGGATTATAAGACAAGCAATCAATAGCTTGTTGAAGATGTAACTCTCTTTCATTTCCTTGATCGTCTTTTCTATGATAATCATAAAAACGATATGTAATATCTGTTGCCTGTTGAATCTCATACACTATACTTCCCTTTTTTAGTGCATGTAATAAACCTGCTGGCAAATAAACAAAATCATCAGGATGAACATCTAAATGGCGAATTAATTCCTCCCATTTTTCCTCTTGAATATATTTCTTCAAATCTTCTTTATCCTTAGCATTATGCCCATAAACAATATTAGCACCTTCATTTGCTTCAATAAAATACCAAGCTTCATTTTTGCCATTAGAATATCCAATTTTATTAGCGTATTCTTTATCAGGATGAACTTGAATACTTAAATCATCCTCTGGTCCTACAAGTGAAATAATAACAGGAAATTCTTCACCTGGATGTCCAAATAATTCTTGATGTTCTTGCCACAACTCCAATAATGTTTTACCCACATATGGTTCACTCAAACACACTGTTGAAGCATCCTTTTGAGCACTAAATGACCAAGATTGCCCTATTCCTAATGGAAAGTCATCATAACCAAAATAATCTTTGACTAATGTATGTCCCCAAATTGCTGGTCTTGCAATAGGTTTAAAAAATAAAACGTTCATAAACACACCTCCGTTCTTCTACATTGTAAAATGAACACTTCTTAATATCCATAGAATCGTTCGTCACAAAGTAAGACAATTTATCTTATAAAGAAAAAGGTTTCTATGCTTCATACATAAACAAAGCAAATAAACCTATGATTGTTACAGCAATTGCAAAAATATTAACAATTTTAACTGTATTTTCTTGAATTCTAAATCCATATTTACCATAAAGAAGATTATTAACTTGTTTTGCTTTTGTACAATGGTAATCTGCTAAAAGTGCAAAAACAACAACAACAATCCTCATAAAAAGACTTGTTCCTAAACCTTCTTTTATATAACCCCAAGGGAAAATAGCTAGTATAAAAGCAATAATAGTAGCAAACAACGCTGCTCCAATATATGGATTTTTCTCATCTTTATGCTTTTCAATTCTCTTTTTATCTTTTTTAGATAAAGACTTCTCCTTCTCTATCTTTTTATTGTCTTCATATTTTTCTGAATAGCTTCTTTGCTTCACCTTTATAACTTCAGCTCCACAGCTATCACAGAACTTTGCTGAATCTTTTAATTGAGTACCACATTTTCTACAATAAATCATATATACACCTCATTACTTTAAAATAATCTGAGACAAATTCACCAATGTAACAAAAATACTCAAAAAGATAGAAACATAAGCATAATTTTTATTACCATTAGGTTCATATCCTTTTTTCAAATCTTGTTTATCAGTATATAAAGACGTAATACCACAAATCATTGCAATTATATATATAAACATACTAATGATGTAAGGAATTTTCACATTTCCTCCTAGAGCATTAATAACTGTTCCAATAATGAAGTCAAAACCAATTAACCCAATAAGAAATAGTAACATTCCTAACTTAGACCAACTATTAGTTCGAGGATTTTTCTTCAATTTTAGTGCCTTTGATTCATCCTTTGTATCTGGTAAATCTTCAACTGCTTTTCCACAATGATAACAAAATATAGAATCAACAGGTATTTCTTTATGGCAATGCGGACATTCTTTCATCATTATTTCTCCTTTTTCATTTGAATGAAAGAAGGCTTTTTCAAGCCTTCTTAAATTGTCAATTAAATTTTTATATATAAGTATTAAGCTTCAGCAGCTTCAGCTTCCATTTTTGCAACTTCAGCTTTCTCATATGCTTTCCAGAATGGATAGAATATAACTAAAACAATTGCAAGGTTGATAAATACAACTAATGCTCCACCAACAGATCCACCAGCACCCATATATCCTAAGATTGGAGATGGTGTTGCCCATGGTAAGTTCAAGTACATTTTACCAACAAATCCAATTGAAGTCAACCAATAAGTCAATGCTCCACAAACTGTATGAGTTAATACGAATGGGATTAATAAGAAACCATTCATAACAACTGGTAAACCAAACATAATTGGTTCAATAATGCAGAATACTGCAGATGGTAATGCGATAATACCTAATGGTCTTAAATGAGGTAATTTCTTGCTTGACATAAACATATAAATTAAGATTGGCCAGCAACTAGATACCCATTGAGAAAGTCTTGATAAGTTAGCAGTCCATACATATGGTAAATCCTTAACAGCAGTTCCAGCCATGAATGCAGTATTATTTTCTGCAGTCCATTGTGGTAAGAATGCATTAGTAACTGCACCAGTGATATTATCACCATGTAAACCACAAGTCCATAATAATGCTGATAAGAATTGTTGTAATGTAAAGACGAAGATATTATCAGCTTTTCCTAATACAGGTAATAACATTTGTCCAACCATTTCTGGAATATTTAATCCAGCTAATGTTCTAATTCCCCAACAAACTAATGTAATGAAGAAATAAGGAATAATTGCTGAGAAACTGTTTGCAATTGCAGGTGGTACAGTATCAGGTAACTTAATAACGATATGTTTTTTATAACATAAATCGATAATATTAATAGCAATAGCACCAGCGATCATTGCAGTGATAAGTCCAGCTCCACCCCAATATGTTGTTTCAAGTGCACTAGCACCAACACTTAGTGTTCCATCAGCAGCTGTAACAACTAAGTTACCAACAGCATTGTAGTTCAACAAGATAAATGCAAACATTGCACCAATTGCTCCTGTTGTTTTACTGAATCCTTTGATTTCGGCATATTCAGAACCCATGGCAATTATAATATAGATTGCCATCATTCCCATAGATAAGCTGTTAACCAATGCCAAGTCACCAGCCCATGGTTTCAAGAATGGAATTAGCGCTGTTTCTGTTAACCCACCATCAGAGCATAACAAGAAAATTACTAAGAAAATTGACCCTACCATTGTAACTGGTAATGCAGCAACCATTGCATTTGTAAGTGCTTTTACAAATGGAATTTGTCCAAATTTTGTCATTGGTCCAGCAATGATGTCAACTTTTTCCATTAAAGAATCCATAAAAGATTTCTTTTCAACAGACATAAAATTTTCTCCCTTCGTTGATTTTTAGAAAACGTATGTAAACGTTTTCCCTTTACGACTATAGTTTAGCATTACTTCTTTCTATTTTCGACATAATCAATCGGCATAATAAATGCCAGAATATTCAGTCTTTAATCGGAAAGCCTTGATATATCAATGTTTTTTTAAATTATAAAACTTAAAAAAATATGGGAAATCGTTTACACATTTATACTTTTTTGATATAATTTTTTATGGAAAAGGAGGAAATTCTATGAATCTTAAAAAGAATGAAATAGAGATTATTAAACTTCTCATATCAACATCTCACTATCTCACTTCTTACGATATTGCTATTGCAACTGGTATTAATAGACGTTTAGTGAGGGACGAAATGGCAAATGTCAAAGAAATTCTTAAATCATTTGATTTTGAATTAGTTTCCAAAACATCTAAAGGATATATCATTAAAGGAAAATGTTCTGATTCCATTTCAAGATTAGAGAAGATTATAGCTGATGCTGAGCGTCAACGTGAATCTGTTTTTCCCACTTTACCAATAGAAAGAAGAAATTATATCTTAAAAAGATTACTAGATAAAAATGATTATATAAAGATTGATACACTTGCTGATGAATTATTAACGAGTCGTTCAACAATTTCTAGTGACCTCAAACGTATCAAACATGATATTAAAAAATATCATTTATCATTTAAACAAAAACCTAATTATGGAATTTGTATTGTGGGTGATGAAGTTGATAAGCGAAGACCTTTAGGTGATTATCTTTTTACTAACTTAAATGAATCTAAAATGTTTTATGATTACTTAAATTCATATATTACCCAAAGTGATTCTTTGGAGAATGGTATTATTGATATTATAAAGAAGAACAATATTGAAATGTCTGATATTACCTTATGTGACTTCTTAATCTGTTTATCAGTCAGTACATCAAGAATTATGCTAGGCCATGTGATTACAAAATCTCCTGATCTTACTCCTATTCAAGGGAGAATGGAATTTATTGTTGCTAAAGAAATAGCAACTTTCATAGAAAACAGAATTAATTGTCACTTTAATGATTTTGAAATTAATCAAATTGCTATTCAATTGATTTGTAAAAGAATAACAACTGATACAACCCTTCATAATCGTCAGTCATATACTTTATCAAAGGAAATTTTACAAGAGATTGAAAAACAAACTTTAATTCGTTTTGATAGTTCAGGATTCTTTTCAAGATTTCAATTCTATGTTGAAACAGTTCTTCTTTGCATCACATATAATGAAAAGATACGTCATCCATTATATGATGAGCTGAAAACAACATATCCTCTTGCATATGAGTTAGCAGAAATTACAGCAAACATTATAGAAAAGCATGTTCATCAACCTCTTTCTATGAGTTCACTTGCTTTCTTTACAACTATTTTTAATACTGCAATTAATAGTCAAAAGCCTAATAAAAAGAAAGTTTTATTTTTATGTGGACTAGATGTCGCTTCTACAAAACTCAATACGCTTATCATTCAAGAGAGATTTAAAAATCAAATAGATATTGTAAAGACAAGCCAATACTATAAAATATTTGAAGAGGATTTTAGTGCTTATGATTTTATTATTTCAATAATACCTATACATAATGATTTACCAATACCACACATTAATATTTCTGAAACTATAGATCAAGACGATTTAGATAAGATTCAAAATTATTTATCATATTACTTTAGTAAAAATAGATTAGAAACATTATTTCATCCAAAACTATATAAAGATAAAGTTAAACTTAAATCATATAAGGGAATTATTGGTGAATTTAACAAACTCTTAAAAGCACAATACCCTTCAATTAAATCATTGAAAAGCAATATTATTATAGACAACCAAGAGAACTTTATAACATTTCCTTATAAATTAGCTATTATTAAGCTGAATAAGGTTTTAAATAATAATAATATTTTATCTGTTTTACTTTTAGAAAAACCAATTATTTATAACAAACAAGAAATTCAAATTATTATTTTATTCTCTTGTTTAGACAATAATCGTTATATATATAATACACTAACAAACATTTTAAATAACCTGTCTTCTCATCCTGAGAAAACTGATGAGATTTTAACAAACCCTAGTTATCCTCGTTTTTTATCAATACTCAAAGAAAACCAATAAATATGAAAAACCACTGATTTCAAATAATCAGTGGTTTTTTACTATGCATTTTGCATAAATACTTTTTGAGGTTTTAAAAGTGGATATGTAATAAGCTGACAACTATCAATATTTTCTTTATACATATCGATTCCTATGATTTGTTGGTTATCATAACTTGTATAATAATATATGCACTTTTTCATATCACAACATGATGTATATCTTGTTATTTCATAATCTTTACCAACTAAAACACATCCTTTTATTTGTTTGACTGAACCAAGAATATGAAAGAATTGATTAATTTCGTCATATTCATTATCCATGCAAACAGAATTTAATTTTGTATAAGTTGCTCTTACAAAACGTGAAAGGGAAGATGTATCTCCTGGTAATCCTAAACCACCCATTCCCATACTATATGCTTTTAACTGTATTTTATCTGAAAAAGTATTCTTAGGATTTTCTCTAGAAATATGCATATAATTATTTAAAATAAAACGTTGTATATTAAATACTGGATCATTGGTCATAACACCAATATCATTATCATAAACTTTTAATCCACTTTCTAAACATTCAACAGTAATAGATTGACCCTGATCTGAAATGATCCAATGAAGTGGGGCTAGAGGTATTTGTTCATTAAAGGGAAGATTTACTAAATTCATACGTTTTAACAATATTTTTGCTTCTTCTACACAACTACACTGTCCTAGTATCCATGGAATAAACTCAAATGGAGTAATGTTATCCATAGAACGCTGATAATTTTTATAACGTGCTTCTGTAAATCTTAATCCTGCCATACTTAGTCCCTTTTCATTTGTTGCGTCAAAATATAATGGATAGTCATCAATAATTTTAGCAATTCCTATCATAGCATAATGAGATTTCATATGATTAACTTCCTTAAATACAAATGTATAATATCTTGGTGTTATAGTTATAACCTCATCATAAGAACCTTTAACATCTAAAGTCCTTCCAAAGTAATGTTTATACGTAATACCTGTACACATAATTATATTTCTCCTTTTTATAATTATATGCTTATTCATATAAACTATTCATCTTTTATTATATATCCTTTTTCATATGTATATGTGGGCAATAAACTATTTAAAAATCAAAGGAATTATTTTATATTTTTATGTGTTATCTTACAATTACTTTTATATTCTATAACCTTTTAAAGTTAATATATGTTAGTTAATTGTATATACAAACTACCCCAAAAATTACCCCCAAAAATATATGTGTTATATCAGGATAAGACAGTTTATAAATAGACTGTCTTTGTTTATGTCTTAAAATGTGTCGAGTTTTGCTATGTTGAATAATTTTATTTTTTGTGTATAATCTATATATATATGGTGGTGGCACTCCGCTTGAGGAGAGTCATCATCATTTTTTTATATCTCCAACCTATCTAAACTATCTCTTATACGTCTTTTAACTGTAGTTATCGAACAGTTTAATACCTCAGCTATTTCTTCAAGGGAATAACCTAACAGAAACCTATAACCCAGTATAATATCATTACCTATTAGCTTATCTATCTTTAAATACCACTCTATAACTCTTGTATGTGCCTCATCTAGTTCTTGTATCTTAGCACCTAATGTTTTATGAACTGTACTTTTCACATGATTGTAATCAATGCTATGTGTACTCTCTAGATTGCTTTTGAGTATTTTATATTCTTTTAACGCTCTTTGATACTGGTTTAAATAGGCTTGTTTTTCTTTTCTGTTCATGGTTATATGCTCCTTTAATAAAAAAGGTGAGAATACCTCACCCTCTTCTTTTATTCTGTTGTTGTAGCCTTGTTTTGTTGATAATAGATTGCATTTTTCTTATTATCTAATACAAATGCATCATATACAATTCTACCCTCTACAAGCTCACCACTGATTCCTGGTGGATCTTGATGAGTTCTGTAATCTTCTAGCTTTGTAGGTGCAACTGTAGCACATGGATGAGCTAACATGAAACCAAAGTCTTCAGGTAATCTCACTGAAGGAATTCTCATAACTAGAGCTCCATCCAAGTTAGCAATAACACCTTTTAATCTTAAATCATTACCTATATCTGTTTCCATTGTGATATCTTTACTCTTTTTCATAATTCTATATACGCTTGGAGTTACAACCAACACTCTATTAGTTTCAGGTACCTCTGCATTGTCTAATGTTTCCGTAGCCTTAGTAATCTCATCATATATATTCTCTGGTGTAAGAGTGATAGCAGTAGGTTTTGTTCCTGCGCCATCACACATAACCCCATAAGTATATGTATCAACCTCAGGAATAACAACCTCTCGGTTTTGTCTAGCTAATGCACTTGCACTTGCTAAAGATCCCTGAGTTTCGTCATTATCCAATTTATCAATAACAAATGTAAATGATCTATCTTTCTTTAGTGTCATTTCTTCCGTTACTCCCTCTAAATCCTTAGGAGTTCCGAAACGATTCTTTCCTGTTGTATCATTTCTTGAATAGTCATTCATACTAGCAGTGCTAACCTTGTACACCTTGACAGTATGAGCTCCCATCCAGTCAAAATCTTGATTTGTCAATAATGACTTTTTACTTTCTGTAGAAAATTGTTCATCAACATAAGGCAAATATTTTGTAGTTAAATCTGTTGCCATTTATATATCCTTTCTAAGACTTAGGCTTAAAGGCCTCTCTTATAGGATCACTGCCTTTAGAAAATTCATTCTCTCCAGGAGGAGCTCCTATTGGTTGAAAACCTAAATCTTTCTTATCTTCTTTCTTTTCTTCTTTTGTTTCGTAAATAGCTTGTAATTGATCTAACTTGCTATTTAGATCTTTTTCATCTGTAAAAGAAATAATGCCTGATAATTCTTGTGACATTCCTCTTTCACTTAATGCACTTTTAAGGATAAAGGCTTTCTCTCGCTTTTCGAGTGCGCTTAATTTCTCTTGATATTCTGCCTCAAAATCCTTTGTTGCGCTTTTTCTGTAAGAGGCCAGTCTTTTCTGTACGATTGCACTAACCTCATCAGAAGTATAAGTTTTTTGTTCCTTTACTTCTGTTTCCTCTGTTTGAGTTGTTTCTGTTTGTTGGTTATTTTCCATTCTTTTACCTTTCTCTGTTTATAGTCCAGTTGACTTATGAGCATGGCTGCCACACCATGAAAGAGATTTTATCTATGAACTGTAGATAAATAAAAAATGACACAGCAACAACATATTGCACTTTATGAAGTGTTATGTCATTCCCATGTCATATATATGTATCAAATATATAACTTCCAAGAGAGTGAATATCTTGGGGTACTTTTATTTACCTACAGTTATTATATCATAATTCTTCGCCTTTGACTAGAAATATGTCCAAAAGAAAAGCATATGAAATTAATCATATACTTTCTATTAAGCATTATGGATTTACTTTTTGTTTATTGAAAATTTCTTAGAAACATTTTATATTAATTCAAAAAAAACAAACATCTAGACAATAACGCTTTGTGAATATGTCTGGACTCTATGCCCAACATTATTATAACACACTATATATAGAAAATCTTAACATTTCTTAACATTTTTACAAAAAAGGCCACTTAATAGTGGTCCTTCATTGTTATATATGCTTTTTTATATTGGCCTTTAGTATTCTTTGATAGCTTTATCTTGTCTGCTTTGTTTTGGATCAATGAAAGGAACTTCTTAAGTTCCTCATCATGCTCATATGATACTTTTATCTTAATCATGTCAATCCCCTATATATGTGAAAAACCTTAACATTTCTTAACATTTTTCTTCTTGAGGTTGCATTTAATATACTGATAAACCAACTTAAATACCTCCTTCACACCATCTTCAGGAGCATAACATACAAGATAATGATTTGTATTGGGTTTGTTATAAACAAAGCTAAGAGGGGCTTTCTGTATCTTGATCATGAGAAAAACCTCCCTATTCTTCCAATACATATACCCAAATGTCTATGTAGACGATCATAAAGTATAAAGCTGCATTTTCCTCTTGTGACTGTGAGATGTCTACTGTTAATGATTATCTTCATTATATTGCCCCTCCACATTTTCAAGCTCATTTACAAATTCTTTTTCCCACTTCCATAAATCGGCTTCAGTATCAGGAAAACATCCATTTTCTTGATGATACACTTTCATCCATTGAAAAGTAGCTGACGCATTCCACTTTATCATATCTCTTTCACATTCTCTACCTTTCATTTCTCCAAAATTGAATGCTAACATCATACAAGCGAAAATATCATTACTTCCAAAGTGTTCAGGAATAGCTCTAATAACTCTTTGATAGTTTTTATTGTCTGTAAATGTTGTCTTTCCTAATATAGTTAATTGATCATCAACATAATATTGATGTATATCTTTTATTATTTTCACTTTTTTATATTCCTCTCTTTCATTTTTCTAAAGAGAATGTTACAATCCTATTGGTAGTATTGGATTATAACCTCTCTAAGATATATGTTTTAACTCAATATCGTTGGTAGTGATATAGAGCTATATTTTATGTGTTGGTAGCACGTTTTATATCGTACTCTTTGTACTTTGGTTATTTTTTACACTTCTACCTATGGCATACCCGAAATTAAATGCCACATTTAAAGCACTATAATCACAACCATATAACTTCTTTATCTTTAATAAGATATCTATATAGTTTTCGTTTGTGGTGAATGGTGCTTTTATGATTTTTGCTATAAACTCATCTTTTTTCATATTGGTGTACCTTATTTATATATTCGTATTGTTTCTTCAATAGACAATATGCTATTATTGATTTCTTTTAACTCAGCAATCAACATTAACATCAATATCTCAAGTCTATCTTGTTTATCATCACTATCTTCTAGCCATGAAGTTTCATGTTCAAACTGTTTATCAGTTTCTTCAAAATAATCAGGTTTTTTATAATTTATCATGCTTTTCATCTCCTTTTTTAAATTATCAAGTTTATCATTTTACCTATAGAGAGTGAGAATTTGATAAACTTGTACAAAACCATTGGTATATAATGGTTTACAAAGATTATCAATTGATAATTATGTAAGTCTAAAAATTATCAATATATATATCAATTTTATCAAGTTGATAATTATGTAAAAGCATTGATATATTCAATATTTTTTATCAAAATTATCAAATTTTAACCCTCTTTAGGAACAAGTGATAAAAATGTGATTTTATCTTTACCAAATCCTTTGACTTTTATATCTATGATATTGTCTTTTTTTAAATCCTTTTTAGCTCTTTCAAGAGTAGCACTTGCATATCCACACGCTTTGGCATACTCTAACAATTCTTTATTTTCCATAGTACTCTCATGTTCTTGTAACTGTTCTAGTATGAACTCTTTAGCTTCTTCTTTGGCTCCCTTGCCTTTACGCTCATAAGATTTCTTACTCATAAAGTCCCTATCTTTTTTAGTGGTGAAACCTCTTAATGTCACAACTCCATCATCAATGGTAAATAATGAAGTATCTTGAAGTTTAGCAACATTACATTTTTCATGAGATAAATAGCGTATATCATCTTCCCCAGTATGACCTACTATAAAGACATTTCTTGCTATATCCCATATATCAGAGCTATCACTGATTCTACCTCTTGCTGATACGTCATTCTTCTTGTTTGTATGACATACTATTAAAGTTGTTACTCCTAATTCTTCACCAAAACCATTTAAAGGAGCTAGAGTGTTTCTCATTTGATTTCTATAGCCCATATTAACATTATTGGGTAAGAACCCCTGTAATGGATCAAATACCAATAATACAGGCTTGTGGGTATTAACTAACTCTTTTAAATAAGGACTATTATATTTCACTTCCTGAAACCTCTCATCACTTAATTTAATTGTGAATATGTTATTCATATTAGCACCATTGACCCTCAGTCTTTTTTTTAATGTTGTATTCATATCATCTTCACTTGAGAAAAACATCACCTTTTGAGGTTTTCTTTCTTCAATAAGTGAGTAGTTCTCATCTTCAAAAAATGTATATGTGCCACTGCTTATAGAGGCGACTATATCACACCATATAGTAGTTTTTCCCACTCCACCATCACCAGCCAGGATAGTTATAGCTCCTTTAGGTATGAAATCACGTATCAGCCATTCAGGCTCTTTTTCCTCAACATCTGCCATTGAGATCATTTTAGTACTTAGATTTTTAGTATTCTCTTGATATGTACTTGTTCCTTTATCATATCTATCTGTAACACTTTGATAAATAGCCTTAACTTCTTCCTTTGTAAGTGGTGGATCACATTTAGCTTTGTTCTCTTGCCACAAAGCATTTAATATAGCTTTATCAGCTAGACCTTTAGATTGCAAAGAGCTTGCTAATTTAAACAACATATCATTTCTTTGACCTTGTGTTATTTTATTTTCCATATGTAAAGGCGTATCACTTGGGGGTCCAACTGGACCTGATAAAAAACCATACACAAAGCCATCAGCTTGCACCACTGGATCGTTATTATCCCATTCATAACAACGACCATCTATTTGACTTGGTGGAGCCACTACATAACCGTTATTAGCTCTTATATCAATACCAGGATAAATATTAACCCTATTCTTAAAGTCGCCCTCAACGTGATAATATAAGTGATAACCACCACTAGGTGTTTTGACCTTTGCAGTATCAGGGAGGCCTACACCATATTCTTTCATTGATTCTAGACCTTTTGCCTCATGCTTAACATCAATATCTATAACTAATATCCCGTCACCTGTAGCAATACCTATGTTATAGTTTGGGTTGGTATTCCACCATTTTTTTATAGTTACCAAATCAGTTGTAGCCTCATTTTTCCATGATCTTAATACTTGGCCACTTTTACTATTTGGTTGCAAAGGAAATACCCTAAGACCAGCTTTGGCATAATTCAAGGCACTTTCTTTTAAACTACGCACCATTGACCACCTCATAGGCCTTTAATGCCTTTGCCCTATTACTTATATCAAAACCTAAGTAATCACGCTTAAAACGCTCATATTCTTCTCTTGGTACCATTCTAGATTTACCAGTCTTAATAGCTCTCATAATACCAATTTCTAGCCACATACTAACTAATTGTCTTGAACATTTGCAGTCATTTGCTATTTGTTCTACATCTAGCATATCACGATTTATAAGCTCCTGGACTGTATCCGTTTGGAACTCTTCCCATGTATGCTCAATCTTTCTTAATTCTTCAATTCTTACTAGAATTTCATTCATTCTAGCGTTGATCTTTTCCCATTCTTTAGCACTTAATAGATTATCACTATTAGCAAGTCTAGAATATTCACTAGCTAATTGTGTATGCTCAAGAATGATTTTTTCCTTGTCTGTCATACTTTTACCCCCTATCTTTCGCTATATCCTTGTGACGAGCATTCATTACATAAAAAAGCAGTTCCAACAAAATCACAATCACAATTTACGAGTTCTTTTAACATTTTTTCATCTAGATGAACTTCTTTGCCACATCTAGGACAAGTGCAATAAAATTCATCTTCATATACATCAATCCTTAATTCTAAAGCGCTGCCATAATCCTTTTTAATATAAATCATTTTTTTACCCTCCTAATCTTTTAATAAATCTTGAACTTTAACATTTAATGCTTTGGCTACTTTGCCAGCTGTACCTGGCTTTATTGCTTCGCCTTTCATCATTCTTCTATATGTGCCTGCGAAAATATCAGCTTTTTCACAAAATTCGCCAATAGATAAACTTTGATTAGCCATTGCTAGAAGAATTTTGTTTGAATCTAATGTTATACCATTCATTTGTTTCACCTCCCTAATTGCTATTGACTTAAGTTTTTACTTAAGTTATACTAAGATTAACATAAGTGATTAATTATGTCAATGATTAAAAAGATAATTTTATACTTATGTTTATATCGAATTGTGTTATAATCACTTTGAGGTGATATAAATGAGTGTAGGTGAAAATATAAGAAGAATTAGAAAAGAAAAGAGTTTAACTCAAAAAGAATTAGCTAAAATGTTAGATGTTAGCGAGCCAATGGTAAGCCAGTATGAAAAAAAAGAGAATTTAAAATTACAAACTATACGCAAAATAGCTCATGCGTTAAATGTTTCTATTAGTGATATTGTTGATGATTGGAGTGCTTTCTCTATTGATGAAATACAGGAAGATTTAATCAATCCACAAGAAAAAGAATACTATAAAGAATTAAATAAAAGACAAATCTCTTTAATCTATGATTTAATTGGTACAATCTTTAAAGAAACCGGCAAATATCCTATCAATCTAAACGATATAGACGGCCTAAACATCTTCATGAATAAAAAGCTTACAGAGTATAAAACTCTAAGTAACGAAGAACTAAAAGTAATAGAAAAAGATGTACTTAATTATCTTGATTTTTTACTAGACAAGGCACTAAAAAATAAGGAAAGCAAAAAAATGTAGTGCCTTTCCCTTTTCATTGGACTAAAAATTTCTTGCACCTCAAAACGTCCTATATAACACATATAAACAACATTTTATATAGGAGGGATAAAACAACATGAGCATTACAAAAAGAGAATTAAAGAATGGTAAAATCGTATATGACAACGCATTTATGTATAAGGGTATACGATATAAGAAAAGAGGTTTTAAATCAAAAGGAGAAGCCGAAAACTGGGAAATTACAATCAAATATGAAGTGAATAAAAATGGATCATATTTTCAACCATGCGAGAAGAGATTTTTTGAAGTATATAAGGAGTTCTTCAGTATTCAAAAAGACAAGATGGCCTTAAATACAATTAGTTCATACAATACAGGTATACACCATATTAAGAAAAATAAAGTGTATAAAATGAAAATATTAGATATTAATTATTCTATCTTACAAAGTTTCTTTAATGAATTAGCAAAGGATCATAGTAAGAGTTCATGTGAACAGGTCAAGAAAGTATTCAATGCTACTTTTACACATGCCATTAAAAATGGATACATGTCTTTCAACCCTATGCAATATGTGAAAATCAATGTAAAGAAGAACAACAAAGAAAAAAGAATAATCACAAATCAAGAGTTCATCAAAATATGCAATTATTTCTTATCAGACAATACTTTTGAACACAAGAGTATATATATAGCCTTATGTATTGGATATTACACTGGAGCAAGAATAAGCGAGGTTATGGCATTGACAAAAAATGATATTGATTTTGAACATCATACAATCAGCTTTAACAAAAGACTAGAATACAGGGTTAAAAAAGAATATCTATACATATCTACAATGAAAACTCAAAATTCTTATGCTACATTACCACTTGCTAAACCAATTGAAAATCTATTAGAGGAGTGGTTTGAGGTTAATCCTTATGAAAATATAGTGTGCTTTGAAGATGGCAGCTATCCATCATATAACTATATTCAAAAGCATATCAAATCGGCAAGCAAAGAACTAGGTATACCATTTCATTTCCATATGTTAAGACATTTATATGCTACAAATCTTGTAAAGAACAATGTCAATATAAGTGTTGCTAAAAAATTGCTAAGACACGCAAAGGTTGAAACAACTCTAGACATTTATACACACACTAATTTTAGTGAAGAACAAAAAGCATTAGAAAGCGTATTTTCTAACAATTTGAATGATAATTACCCCAAAATTACCCCAAAAGTTAATTAAAACACTACTTATCTAATGCTATTGTTTTAATTTATATTGATAAAATCAATATTTTTTCAATTTCAACTATTCCAATATTTTTTTCATATGTATATGTGGGCAATACTCATCTAAATATTCATCTCCATAAGTTTGATATCCATTTTTTAAATAAAACTGAGATGCTCTTACTTGTGCAGATAATACAATTTGACTATACCCTAATTCTTTTGCTTTTTCTTCAAGGCATTTAAGAATATAACTCCCCATGTGCAAATGTCTATATTCTTTTAATACTGCTATTCTTCCTAAAACAATTGTGTTATTCTCTTCAATCATCCTTGCACATCCTATAGGTTTATTCTCTTTAAAGGCAACAAGATGAATACAAGTTTCATCTTGTTTGTCAAATTCATTTTTAAAGCCTTGCTCTTCTACAAACACTTTTTCTCTTATCATTTTTGCTTCCTGTGGTAATGTCTTATAAAATTGATAGTTCATCTTTAATCTCCTTTGGAAAAAATATTTTTTTATCTGATTTATATTGTTTTGAATTTAGTATCGCTGAAACAATTTCTGATTTTGTTGGTAATGGTGAAAGTTCATCATCTATAGATAATATTTCTATCTCATTTAATTCTCCTGTTTCTCCATAATGTAAATAAGGTATTTGTTTTTGATTATCACTAATAATATAATACCTTGGATCATATCCTAACTTTTGAGATAATTTTTCAATCTTATTTTGTTCACCTTGATTTTTTAACTGTTTATATTTGAATAACTTTCTATTCAAAAATCTTGAAGATAAATCTTTTAATATAAAATCATCTTCTTTCATAAATTCTCTAAAATAATACATAATAATAGATTCATCTAGATGAATAAAATCTTGTATTGTCATTTGTTTATGAATAAATGGTAATAAATAATCCAGCTTTGTATTCCAACAATAGTCCATATCACATAAATCTTTCACTCTTAAAAAGATAGATTGTAATAAATGTTCATAACTTCTTGCTGTAGGATGATAATAAACTTGCCAATACATATGATATCTCGCTAGAATATAATTTTCTATTGCTTGCACGCCTGATTCTTTAAATACAATCTTACCGTCACATATTCTCATTGTCCTTAAAATCCTTGACATATCAAATTGACCATACGTTGTTCCACTCATATACGAATCTCTTAATAAATAATCCATGCGATCAGCATCTAATTGACTAGAAACCATTTGTATCAATATATGATTAGGATGTGTATGTTGAATAATAGAGGCAACATCATAAGGTAATTGTTCATAAACACTTGTTAAAATAGCTTGAACTTCACTATCTTCTAATATAATTCTAACTGTCATTGTTTCATGATTTTCATGGAATACACCTTCAAATGAATGAGAGAATGGTCCATGCCCTAAATCATGTAACAATCCTGCACACATGACACATAATTTATCATAATCACTAAGATATTCATTTACGCATTCTACCTCTAACATCTTTCTTATAACTTGATACACTCCTAAAGAATGAACAAAACGTGAATGTTCAGCACTTTGAAAAACTTGATGTGTCCCTCCCAATTGTTTTATTCTTCTTAACCTTTGCATTTCTTTAGAATTAATAAGTTGCCATATAACAACATGATCAATATGAATATAATCATGAATAGCATCTCTTATAACTCTTTTCTCCTTTAACTCTATACTTTTTAATGAAAATTTATCTTTAAAGTTCATATGTATCACCTTCTTTCATTATTGTAACAAATAACCCTCATTTTATAAATCATTATTCATGAATTATCCTTTAACTATCTTTTAAAAATATTGTATTTTTGTTGTTGTTAAATAAAAAAAGTGTATAATTATAGATAGAAAAATGGAGGGATTAATTATGTTAGATAAAAAAGTTTCTGAATTATTAAATGATCAAATTAATAAGGAGATGTATTCAGCTTATTTATATTTGGATTTTGCTAACTTCTATACAACAAAAGGTTTAGATGGTTTTGCAAATTGGTATCGTATTCAAGCAAAAGAAGAAATGGATCATGCAATTGGTATCTTAAATTATTTACAAGATAATGATTATGCTGTGACTTTATCAGCTATCGATAAACCTGACAAAGTATTAAATAATCTTGATGATCCTATTAAATTTGGTTTAGAACATGAAAGATATGTGACTGAACTTATTCATACTATTTATGGTGCTGCACATGAAATTCATGATTATAGAACAATGAAGTTTTTAGATTGGTATGTTGAAGAACAAGGTGAAGAAGAAAAGAACGCAAGTGATATGGTTTCTAAATTTGAATTATTTGGACATGATGCAAAAGCTTTATATCAATTAAATAGCGAACTTGCTTCAAGAACTTATTCAACTTCTTCTATTCTTGCTAGTGATGAGTAAGCAATAAGGTTTATCCTTTTATTGGATAAACCTTTTTATTGTTTAAAATTTAACCCTAGATAAATGTTGGTAATTAATTTTAACTCCAGTATTTCGGTGTTAAAACAAGATTTACAAACTCATCACTTCATAAAAAGTGGTAAATTATTATTGAGGTGAA
>JAETUM010000109.1 GCA_021768625.1 Candidatus Stoquefichus sp.
AATGGGAACAACAGGAAAGCCTTCAATACAAAGATTCTATGACTTTTCTTAACGGAAAGCCGATCTACGGATATCGTTTCCAAGAAAACTATTATTTCATGGCAGGCGACAAAGGCATGAACTCACAGGATTCACGTTATTGGGGATTACTACCTGAAGAATATATCGTTGGAAAAGCATGGATTATATGGAAATCGGTAGACCCATATACGGATAAATTCAGATGGGACAGATTTTTGAAAATTATTCACTAAGTAATCGTTTAAAATTATATGCTAATATGATTAATTTTTTATATCTTAGCGTCCATGGCTGGACGAATAAAGATAATTGGAGAATGTACACAGGCTACTGTCACCATACCGGCAATCAGAAAACCGTTCTTGCCCACCACAACATGACGTTTAATACCTTATAGATATCAACGAAGAAACAAACACGATCGTCGCCACCGAGGCGAAAAGCGATGATCCGATTATAGAATTTAAGATTTAGAACACGATATGAAAGCCTTTTATCTTTACATATTATTAATAGCAACCTCCTTCTTTTCCTGCCACAACGAACAGAAAGAGAAGGAAAATAAGATTGCACATCTGGTCAGCGAATGGCAAGGGAAACAAATACAGTTTCCTGAGGTACATAACACGGCAGTGAAAGAACTGTATCTGAAACAGATTACAGGTAAGGACAGTCCGAATAACCGACAAAACAGAATGATACAGGTGTCATTCGACTATCTAATCCGAATAACAGTAGGCAAAGATAGAAAATAGCCTGATAAATAACGATTAATATGGACAATTAAACAAATACATATATGAAAAAGTTATTTGGTGTCATTGCTATAGCTGCTATCGCAGCTGCAGCTGGCTGGAATTTCTGTCAGAACCAAGACAAAGTGGAACTGTCCGACTTGGCTCTTGCCAATATAGAAGCGTTGGCCAGAAATGAAGGTAGCGGTAAGACTTGTTATACTTATTGCTGCCAAACAAACTATAACGCATGCCTCGATGCACTTCATGCAGAAGGATGTACAAGTATGAACATAACATTAAATACAGGTTGTTAATCGATATTTGATCAGGTATGAAGCCATTAGTCATAATCTTTGTACCTGATCTATAAAATACATTATTTCATATGAAGATAACACATTTCAACAAAATATCACAAGTTATTCTATGTGTTGTATTTCTAATATCATGTAATACACCTAAGGATAGAACTGAAACCATCATAAGTTCTTCTTTAATTAATATTGATACATTATCCGTCAATATCAATGAGAATTATATGCAAAATTATACCTCATTAAAAAATCGAATTTATAACGATCAACTTTACGCTTATAATATTCATCAACATACAATAGATATTTTTGATTTCACTACACAAAATTTCACCTCTAAGATAAAACTACAAAAAGAAGGTGCCGATGGAATACCTAATATAAACTCATTTATTGTTACAAATGAATATATTATTACACAAAATGAATCCAATTACACAATAATTGATCACAACGGGCATATTATAAAAAAAATCTCAAAAGAAATACTAACCAATAATTTAAACAACAAAGATTACTTATTGGATGCACCTAATAATATATCAATTAGCAACTTCGAAGACATAACATATGACTCTAACGATAAAAAATTGATAGTTCCTATAAGCACATTAGACCCATTTAAACTAAAAGGTAAGTATTGCTTAGCTAGTATAGATATAAATAGTGAAGAAATCTCATTATTTCCAATTACTTATCCAGACAATTTCAGCAACGAGTATTATGGAAAACTTTCCAAACCAAACCCATTAATTGCCAATAACAAAATCATCTATAATTTTAGTTACTCTTCTAATGTATATTCATTTGACAAAAAAAATAAAACAATAAGCTCATACAATATCACAAGCAATTTCACCAAAAACAAATCTGAACAACTTGATAAAAATGCAAATATAAAAAAACAGTTAGATCATTATTTTCACTCCTTATTTTTTCATGGATTACAATACGATCATTACAGGAATATATTTTATCGTATACACACGGATAAAAGTAACGACATATCTGTTTTCAACAATAAAGAAACATACTTAACTATCATTTCTGAAAATCTTCAAAAAATATCAGAAATAAAATTACCTACAAATCTATATCCGATATTCAACATAACAGAAAAAGGTCTAATATTCCAATTTATGGCAGGATTATATGAGGATAAATATTCCTATATGATTATCACATCTCCATATATTATGCCTGTAAAAAAAATAGAAATTCCTCATAAAACAGAGACAACACCAGCAATAGAAAAACCGACAGTACATAATTCTATCGAAATTATATCAACAGATAACATAAAAAATTTTATTACTAAAAATTTAGTTTATCCTACTCTTGAATTGGAAAATAACGTAGAAGGCGCTGTTTTTATTATTTTAGATAGCGACAGTTCTGGAGCAATAATTAATTGCAAAATTTCTGACATTGCAACAACAACTGATAATAAAGCCCTTAGAAATGAAGCCATACGTATAGCTAAATTAATAAAGCGCGTAGAGCCAAATTCAATATTTAGTTTTCATGTTAATTTCAACAAAAAAGAATATTTATCACAAAAAAATAAAAACTAAAAAACATGACCCTATCATAGAATTTAAGATTTAGAAAATGATATGAAAGCCTGGAATCTAACCATATTAACACTAGTATTACTACTCTTCTCCTGCCACAACAAGCAGAAAGAGAAGGAAAATAAGATTGCGCATCTGGTCAGCGAATGGCAAGGGAAACAAATACAGTTTCCTGAAAACCTGACCTTCACACGCTATCTGACAGATACTACGGATTTCCA
>JAETUM010000110.1 GCA_021768625.1 Candidatus Stoquefichus sp.
CGAGGAGTTGTATTGAGGAGCAAAGGAGGGGTCCGTTTTCTTCTTCGATGGCGGTGTGCTGGTTGAATTCGTTGGTCACATAGGAGAGTTCTTCGGCCGGTTCCCGTGCCGTCTTGCGGTTGCCGATGTTTGTCGTAACTGTAACCGTAGGGGGCGTCGCCCAGGGTGGTAGCGGTGAGTTCGTTTCTGCCGTTGTAGCTAAAGTTGTTGCTGTGAACAGACTCCGTTCCCTAGTGCGGCCCGGCGTCTAAAAAATCATAGTTTATGAGTAGATCATGCTCTCATGAAGTCAATCTAGAGTTGACATTTGTAGGTACAATTTATTGACATATTTTGCTTGCTCATCAAGTATATTTATTAAATAATGAATATCTGATCTTTCTGATTTTATCTGATCTTTCATATTTAACGCTTTAGCTGCGTCTCTTTGATCTTCTATCCAAGTATCTATTTTTTCTTTTCTTTGTGGATCGTCTTTCTTGAGGTATAAATTTATAATTTCTAGTTTTTGAAATTTTATAATATCATTTGGAGTGACATCAAATTTAGAAAAAATATATTTTCCCGGTGCAAGGTTTCTTAAAGAACATGCTTGATTTACAAACCATTCTGTATAAATGAGAGCTAAATTTGTATTAATATTTGATTCATTGTTTTCTTTTCTGTTAATGTTTTTCTGCTCAATGTTGGAGCAATTTGTGTATAATAACATGAACACTAAATATAATATTTTATTCATTTTTTAATTTTTGGGAGGTGTTGCGAGAACCCATGATTTCGGGTTTTGAGGATTATCGACTTTATATAATATTATATTGCTTTTCTTTATTACGCTGTGGCATTTCCATTTTCCCCTATTACAGGAACACCATTTATAAGCCTGAACACTTACCCCTAATGCGCTCTGAGATCTGCCTTCTCCTCTCAAAGGTCGGATTTTTCTGTTGAAAGTATCGCCTGTTTGACTATAACATGTTTTGTTATAACAATCAAACCAAGTATAAACTACATAACAACAATTTTCTTTACATATATTATTATGATCACATTCAGATGTGAAATTAGGACTTTTAACCGATGCTTTAACATTAATTCCTTTTGTTCCTGCATCCTGAATGATCGGACGTTCCTGTGATCTTTTGCATTCTTTGCAACATTTTGAACATGGATCCCCTGTTTTTATAAACCCCTTTTTTAACCCCAAAGCATCAAACTTATTTTGAGGGTTGTTCCCGAGGAACGCATAAAGATTCCACCCGCCCTGTTCAGCGATGGGATCCCTGTTGATCCATCTGCCGTCTTTGGGGTTGTAATAGCGGTAATTATAATAGGCCAGGGCGGGTTCTTCGTCGTGCATCTCGCCGGACCACTGGACGGGCTGGACGAGTCTTCCGGTGCGGGTGGCTGTTCCATAGGGGGAGTAATCGTAAGCCGCCGCGATCGTTCCCTGTGCGTCGAAGACCTCCGACACATTCTTGTTGAAGTCCACGCCGTAGTCATCTTTGATACAATTGTTCTGATACTATTATATCATTGGAAAATCTTCCGATTCAATTCTCTTCCTGTATTCTTTATAATACACTAGCTTCTTATAAAACAAGTCTGAAAAGATTTTTTCATGATTATTTCAATTAGAATCAGATTTATTTTTTATTTTCTTCAAGACATATGTTATTCTGAAACATTCAATGACTATAATGAGATAACCAAGAATTAATACTGTATATGATATTAAAAGTTCATTCGAAAAGTTTTCCCATAATAGATTTATACCATGATACATTGTTGACAAAATTCCAATTATTCCAGAGATCAGAAATAAATAAATTGTGAGTTTGATAATTGGAAAAGGGAAGTTATTAAATGAAAAATTAAGAGTATTTTTTTTTAACCAAACAAGAATTCTTAAAAATAGGATTACAAAAACACATCCATAAACTAATTCAAAATATTCATATACAGTTAAAGGAGACTCAGGATAAATCATAATACAGGCAACTAATTATATTTCGTTCATTATTTAGACCATATTTTTATATTTTCATTAAAAGATTTGTTAATAAGTTCTTCGTTTTGATCTATGATAAATGGGATTTTTAAAGTAGCGTCAATCTTAATATATCCCGTTGCATCTAAAGTTAAATATATTGGTTTTGCGTTCAAAGTTAATCCAGAACTTATCTTAAAATCGATAGAATAAGATGCTTGTATATAAGATGATAGTGTAATACCTGCATCAATTCTGTGAGAAAATCCTAATAATTCTTCCCGATAGGATGTTAAAGTTTTGCCATTAAAATTGTCAATTTTAAGTATTTTTTCATTACTTAATCCAGCAATCATAGTTTTTAAAAAATATTCAATATCAGGAAGAATAGGCCACCATTTTTGTTTAATTTTAAGCCCTATACCTACACCTATACCAACATCTGTTCGTAATTTTGCTTCAATGCATACACAATTTTTCTTTTTTTCTACTGATATACTTCCCTCAATAATAAGAAGAATGGGTATGTAACCCGCAGGAATAGTCATTGTGTAGCCAAATTCGTTAGTTTCTTTTCCGAGATAATCAATAGAAAATACCACTCCATTATCAACAAACCCGTACAAATTCCATCCTCCCTGTTCAGCGATGGGGTCACGGTTGATCCATCTGCCGTCTTTGGGGTTGTAATAGCGGTAATTGTAATAGGCCAGGGCGGGTTCTTCGTCGTGCATCTCGCCGGACCACTGGACGGGCTGGACGAGGCTGCCCGTACTGGTCACGGCCCCATAGGGGGAGTAATCGTAAGCTGCCGCGATCGTTCCCTGTGCGTCGAAGACCTCCGTCACATTCTTGTTGAAGTCCATGCTGTAGCAGTACAGGGAAGCGTCCTGCGCGAGGGCCAGGGGCGGGAGGCCACCGGTTCCAGAGGATCCCACAACAGCGTGCGGAGCACGTTCCGGTTGTCCAGCATGTCCAAGGCGGCTATCTGCAAATAGCCTCGGTACAGATACCGTTCGTGGCTGGCGACCGTGCCGTTTTGGGTCACTTTCTTCATGTAGCGGCGTCCCTGATAGTCGTAGCCGCACTCTACTATACCATACTGCTGTTCCGACTGTGAAGTAATCGTCCAGTTGCTTTCGCGGTAGTTTGGAATTTTATTAAATTCTTAAATTTCATCCGAATAGAAATTATATTACTTTTAATAGTTAATTTAATGGCGGTAAAATAGACTTGGAATCGAATGTTTTAAAAATTTTATATTTGAGAAAATCCTTTAAAGTAGTAATATTGTGTTTATTGGCTGATAAGTTACTATCTAAATTGCCTTTTATAAATATTGGTAAAGATTTTGTTATTTTGATTTTTTCCATTTTATTGTAAATTATATTACCTTCAATAAAACTTCCGCACAGTAAACTTAAAATTATTATCATTGTATTCATTTTGTTGATTTTTATTTTTGTTCTTTACAACAATACGTCCCCCATTTTCCTAATATCTTTCCATCTTTACGGAATATTTTATCTATCCCTGGGTTAATAATATATTTTATCATATGGTTTTGAATGTTGGTTATACCTATGACACGATTCCCATCTAGGCCTAATTTAGATTCAAAAGGAGGTAATTGTTTTGGAATTCCTAATGGAATTGTACGTCCCACGCAATGAACTTCAATACCAATTTGCTCTGCTTCATGATAAAAGTATGCTAAGCAAATGATTTCTCTTTCACATTCTTGGCATTGAGTCTCATTTTGTGTACTGTTTTTCTCCATTCGAGAACAATCTCCAATAAGAATTTCTCGAATAACATCAAGAAATGTGTTTAAATCTAAATTTTTAGGTATCTTCTCTGGATCTGGAGATAATGGTTTTGTCGTTCCACACGCATTTCCAATACAATTACCCTCTGTTTCTGTGTTTGGAATGATTATACCGCTGCCATCATTAGATGATAACCCTAGATTATCAATATTCAAACTGTTCCCTACGAACGCATAAAGATTCCACCCCCCTTCTTCAGCGATGGGATCGCGGTTGATCCATCTGCCGTCTTTTGGGTTGTAAAAGCGGTAATTGTAATAGGCCAGGGCGGATTCTTCGTCGTGCATCTCGCCGG
>JAETUM010000026.1 GCA_021768625.1 Candidatus Stoquefichus sp.
AACACTAAAAAATATTATAAATTTAAATACAAAAATTTATTCATAAAAAAACTCTAGAAAATGAACTGAACCCCAAAAGTTGAACTAACAACAGGAGGGGTTTGTCAACATTCTGAGATACTCTCATAAAGAGTATCTTTTTTTAAAATATTTTATAAGACTCTTCTTTTTATATTCATATAAATGTGATAGAATAGCGAAAGGAGGGATGGAGATGCAAAGATATTTTATTGAAGAAAGTTGTATTCAAGGATTAGATATCTATATTGATATGTATAATCATAAACATATGAAAAAAGTGATGCGTTACCACAATGGTGATCAAGTTGTTTGTATCCTTCCTAATCATCATACATATGTTTATCAAATTGTTGACATTGATAAAGGTCTTTTACGTCAAGAACAAGAAATCATTGAAAATCATGAATTAGATGTTGATATAACATTAATTTATGGGTTACCTAAAAATGATAAATTTGAATTTGTTTTACAAAAAGCAACTGAATTAGGAGTTAAAAGAATTGTTCCATTCTTATCAAAGAGAAGTATTATTAAAACAGATCAAAAAACTTTTCAAAAAAAGCAAGAAAGATACTTACGTATATTAAAAGAAGCAAGTGAACAGTCTTATCGTCAAATGATTCCAGAATTAACACCATTAATGAAAATTCAAGATATTAAAAATTATTTATCTGATATTAATTTAGTTGCTTATGAAGAAATGAGTAAACAAGGAGAACATACTGCTTTGTATCAAGCTATTCATCAGGATTATCAAACAATCACAATTATTGTTGGACCAGAAGGTGGTTTTGAACAAAGTGAAATTGATATTATGAAGAGTATGGGGATTCAAGAGTGTTCTTTAGGAAAAAGAATTTTAAGGAGTGAAACAGCTCCACTTTATATGTTAAGTGTTATTGGTTATAGTAGGGAGTTGATGTAGAATGGGATTTATTGAAACATTGAATAAATTTGGAGATAAAATATCTATTCAAAAAACAGACTTATATAAGCATATAGAAAATGTGAAATCATCTATAGAAGCAAAAGGTTTGAAAGTAAAAATAAAGAATGAATTTGAACTTTTTCAATATGAAATTATCTATAATGGCTTATTAGCACAAAATCGTATTGAAAATACATATGAAATGTTTTTAGCACAGCATTATGATTTATTAGATTATTTAAATTATGATGAAAAAAGGAAAATGTTTAACAATGATATTCAACCAATATTAAAAGAATTTCCACATTTTTATGATTCAAAAAGTGAAACAGAAATTTATATTCCTTATTTAGAACCCTTTGTAAATAAAAGATATACAAATGACTATCAATTATTAATGTTAAAACAACATAAAGATTATGTAAAAAACTATAAAATACAAATAGATACACCTATTCAATTGTATGGTGCTGATATTTATCGTACAGATTTTTCTTCATTACAGAATGTCTATGAAGATGAAAGACATTTGTGTTTTTATTTTCATCCATTAAGAGTCATTTATATCTATAAAAAAGATGATGGGAAATTATTAAATTCTGTTATTATTAAAGATAAAAGTAGTCAAGGTAATGTAAGTATAGAAGATGTTCAAAAGATTGCTTATTATATAGAAACATATTTATATCAAGAATGTTTAGAATTTATGAAAGAAAAAAACTTAATTTGTGAAAAAACTTATAAAAAAGTTTTGAAAAAGTATAAATAGAAAGGATAATTATGAAAACTGTTGCGTTTTTGACTTTAGGTTGTAAAGTAAATACTTATGAATCTGAAGCTATGTTAAAATTATTTAATCAAGCATCTTATCAAGAAGTTCCCTTTAAAGATAAAGCAGATGTTTATGTTATTAATACATGTACAGTCACAAATACAGGAGATTCTAAATCTCGTCAAATGATACGTAAAGCAATACGTCGTAATCCTCAAGCGACTATTTGTGTTGTTGGGTGCTATAGTCAAGTGGCAAGTGATGAGGTAAAGGAAATTGAAGGAGTAAGTATTGTTTTAGGAACACAGTTTCGTCAACAGATTGTTGAACTTGTGGAAGAATATCAACGAACACACCAACAAATTGTTAAAGTTGCTGATGTGATGAATTTGAGTCATTTTGAAGATTTGGATATAGATACTTTTACTAAAAATACCAGAGCATTTTTAAAGATTCAAGATGGATGTAATAACTTTTGTACATATTGTATCATTCCTTATGCAAGAGGAAGAGTGCGTTCAAGAGATCCACAAAGTGTTTTGAAACAAGCACAATCATTGGTTGATCATGGTTTTGTAGAAATAGTGTTGACAGGTATTCATACTGCTGGATATGGTCAAGATTTTGAAAATTATTCTTTTTATGATCTTCTTGTTGATTTAACAACAAAAGTGAAAGGTTTGAAAAGATTACGCATATCATCAATAGAAATGAGTCAAGTGACTCATGAAATTATAGATTTAATTGCAACGTCACCTATTATTGTTGATCATTTACATATTCCTATTCAAGCTGGGTGTGATGCAACATTAAAAAGAATGAACAGACATTATACAACTTCAGAATTTGCTGATAAATTAAAAGAATTAAAAGAAAAATTACCAACACTTTCTATAACAACAGATGTATTAACTGGATTTCCAGGTGAAACTGAAGAAGAATTTCAACAAACATATCACTGGATAGAAGAAATGCATTTTAATCAGTTACATGTTTTTCCTTATTCTAAAAGAAAAGGAACACCAGCTGCTAAAATGGAGCATCAAATAGATGGTAATATAAAAAAAGAGAGAGTTAAACAATTGATTGAATTATCTACAAGACTTCAAAGTGAATTTGCTTCGTGGCAAGTTGGAAAGACTTTAGAGGTATTGATAGAAGAAAGACAAGGGAAGTATATGGTAGGACATGCTTCAAACTATTTGAAAGTTCATGTTGATTTGCCTGATACAGCCGTAGGAAAGATTTATTGTGTGAAAATTATATCTCAAGATGGTGTAGAACTGATAGGATGTGTAGAGCATGAAAAGAATTAATGAATTATTTGATGTAGAAGAAGATTTTAAAGTTGTTTCTATACATAGTGATTCTCGTTATGTTGGAAAAGATTCGATTTTCTTTTGTGTTGATGGGTTGAGTGTTGATGGTCACAAATATATTGAGGATGCAGTTTTTCAAGGTGCTAAGTGTATTGTTTACTCTAAACCTTTAACTTATAAACATAATAAAATTTTATATATTAAAGTTGACAATGTTTTAGATGAGTTGAATCGTGTTGCGGATATTTTTTATGATCACCCTAGTTATAAAATGACTATGATGGGAGTCACTGGTTCAAGTGGTAAAACTGTTGTTGCTTTAATGATTAAAGAAGTTCTATCTCATTATTTGAAAATGGGATATATTGGAACGAATAGTATCGAGTATGCTGGTATTGTAGAACAAAGTCCATATACAACTCCTGAAACAATTTTTTTACAAAGACATTTGAATGAAATGGTTAAAAGACAAGTCAAGGGTGTAGCGTTAGAAGTTTCTAGTCATGGTTTGGCTTTAAAACGTGTTGATGGGTTACACTTTGATATTGCTATTTTTACTAATGTTTATGGAGAACACTTAGATTTTCATGGAACTATGGAACATTTAATGGCATCTAAGGCAAAGCTTTTTTCTTTAGTAGATGAAAAAGGGTATGCTATTTTAAATAGTGATGAAGTGAAATTCTGTCATTTTATAAAAGATTCTATTCGTTGTCATGTTTTGACTTATGGAATTGAACATCAAGCTCATATTATGGCTAAGAATATTCAACTATTTATTGATCATAGTGAGTTTGATTTACAAATGAATAATGAATTAAGGCATATGAGTGTACCAATCTTAGGACGTTTTAATATATCTAATATTCTTGCTGTTATTGCTTCATTAGTTGCATTAGAGATGCCTATAGATCAAGTATTAGATTCTATAAGCTATATACAAGGTGTTGATGGTAGAATGGAGCTTTTAGAACATCCTTATCCATTCCATGTCATTGTTGATTATTGTCAACATGCAAATAGTTTTCAAAAAGTTTTTGAATTTGCAAAAAGTGTACAAAAGAAAGGTCATATTATTGCTGTTTTTGGTGCACCTGGAAAGAAAAATTATAATAAGCGTGAGAAGATTGGAAAATTAGCTAATGAATATTGTGACCAAGTTATACTCACTGCTGAAGACAATAGAGATGAAGATATTTATGATATTTGTTTAGATATTCAAGAATATATTGATAAGCCAATTAGTGTTATTATTGAAGATCGTTATATCGCTATTGAGCAAGCTATAGAAATTGCACAACCTGATGATATCATTTTGATTTTAGGAAAGGGACATGAACAATATATGGCATCTGCAATAGGAAATCAACCTTATCCTGGAGATAAATATATTGCATTAAAAGCTATTAAAGAAATTTTTGGAAAGAAGGAAGACAATGAAATATAATCAATTGATTGATCATACATTACTTAAACCAGATGCAACTTTACCAATGATTACAAAACTTTGCGATGAAGCAAAGCAATACCATTTTGCTTCTGTTTGTGTTCAACCCTGCTGGGTTCAATATTGTGCAGATTATTTAAAAGAAACTGATGTGAAAATATGTACTGTTATTGGCTTTCCACTTGGAGCAACAACAACTGCGGTTAAAGTTTTTGAAACAAAAAATGCTATTGAAAATGGTGCTGATGAAATTGATATGGTTATAAATATTGGTGCTTTAAAAGCAGGAAATGAAGAACTTGTTTATAAAGAGATAAAAGATGTTGTTGAAGCTTCACAAAATCATTGTGTAAAGGTTATTATTGAAACATGTTTATTAACCGATGAGGAAAAAAGAAAAGTATGTGAGTTAGCTGTGAAAGCAAAAGCTACATTTGTAAAAACATCAACAGGATTTAGTACAGGTGGGGCAACTGTTGAAGATGTTAGACTAATGAAAGAAACTGTTGGTGATTATTGTCAGGTGAAAGCAAGTGGTGGAGTGCGATGCTTTTCAGATCTAGAAGCTATGATTAATGCAGGAGCAAGTCGAATTGGAACATCTGCTGGAGTTAGAATTGTTAAAGAAATAAAACAGTGATATAAAAAATATTTTGAAATGAAAAGTTATTAATGTTGCAGAAATATGTCAAAAGAGAACAATTATAGGGAAAAAATAATAAAAGAATTAAAAAACTGATAAAGTTTATTTATAAAAACTATTGATTTTCTTTTGGTATCAAGGTATAATTGCACATGTACTTGATAAGTAAAGGGGGGAAGTTCAAAATGGCAAAAACTGTAGTAAGAGAAAATGAATCATTAGATGATGCTTTACGTCGTTTTAAGAGACAAGTTTCTAGAACAGGTACCCTTGCTGAAGCACGTAAAAGAGAATTCTATGTAAAGCCTGGTTTAAAACGTAAAATGAAATCAGAAGCTGCTAGAAAAAATAAAGGTAAACAAAGATAAGAAGACATTGTTCTTCTTTTTTTTATTTTTCATATATTATCATGAGGTGATTTTATGCTTCTGATTGATAAAGGTAAGATATATGTTAAAGGATATCAAGAAGTTTTATTAATGAATCAAAGTTGTTTTCGTATACGTATGGATCAATATACTCTTGTAATTAAAGGTAAAGATATAGAAATATATTATTATGATTATCAAGAAATAAGATTAAATGGACATGTGAAAGTGATTGAATATGATGAAAATAGGATATGATTTATATAGTATAGAAAAAGAGTATTGCTTTGATTTATTGAAATTTGTAAAAGTAAAAAAGATTAAATTGCTTCATTTAAGGTATCAAGATGATATGTGTTATTTTTATATACCTACATATCAAAGATTTCTTATCCAATCATTTGAATATACTTTGTATTACCAAAAAACTATAGGTTTGATGAAATATGTATTATTTTTATCTCGACAATATTTGAATGTTTTAGGTGTTTTTTGTTTTATTGTTTCTGTTGTTATAAGTTCATACTTTATTTTTGATATACAAATTATTGGAACACTTCCAAAAGTGAATCAAAGAATGATAACTGATTTACAAAAAGAAAAGATACAAGTTTTTTCTCCTCTTAAAAGTTACGAAAGATTAAATGAAATTTTATCTTATTTAAAAACAGTATATAAAAATGATGTAGAATATATTAATGTTTATCAACAAGGAAGTGTTTTTCATGTAGAATATACAAGAAGAAAACAAGATCAATTAGAAAAAGAAGAATATCAGAATTTATATGCAAAAAAAGATGGATTAATTACATTATTTGATGTTGATAGTGGATTGATTAAAGTGAAACGTAATGATTATGTCAAAAAGGGTGATTTACTTGTAGAAAACACAATTGTATCAACGCAAAATGAAACTCAAATTATTCCTGTGAAAGGACATGTTTATGCCTATACTTTTAATCAATATCAAGCAACTATTGCTAATCATGGACAAGATCAAGGGGAAGCTTTTTATCATCTTTTATTGATGATAAGAAGTCGGTTACCTGTACAAGCAAAAATTGATACAGAAAAAGTTTTGCAAATACGTAAGACTCATAGTAAAATAATATTAAAAATGCACTATACTTTAATAGAAGACATAGCAATTAAAGGAGAAGTCAATGAAGGAAATCGTTAAATTAGATACTTACACAATAGATGAAGTCAAAAGATTTATAGGAAACAGGGAAGAAAATATTCGTATCTTAGAGGATGCTTTTGAAACAGAAATCATTATGCGTGGTGATGAGATTGTTTTCAATGATACAGAGAAAAAGATAAAAGTGATGAAGGATGTTATATCAGCTTTATTAAACTTGATAAAACAAGGGAAATCAATAAGTAAAAGAGATGTTATGTATACTTTAAAACTTTCTCAAACAAATGATTTAAAAGTTATAGATGAACTTTATCAAATAAAGATTGCCCGTACTATGAGTGGTAAGTTAATTTATCCAAAAACATTAGGACAAAAAGAATATTATCAAGCATTGAAGCATAATGATGTTGTTTTTGCGATAGGTCCTGCAGGAACTGGAAAAACATATCTTGCTGTTGTTTTTGCTGTACAAGCATTAAAAAATAATGAGGTTCAAAGAATTGTTTTAACAAGACCAGCCGTTGAAGCAGGTGAAAGTTTAGGCTTTTTACCTGGCGATTTAAAAGAAAAAGTTGATCCATATCTTAGACCATTGTATGATGCATTATATGATATGTTGGGAGCAGAACAAACTGAGAGATATATCGAGAAGGGAATTATAGAAATAGCACCATTAGCCTATATGCGAGGAAGAACATTGGAAGATGCATATGTCATTTTAGATGAAGCACAAAATACAACGGATGCACAAATGAAGATGTTTTTAACAAGACTTGGTTTTAATTCTAAAATGATTATTACAGGAGATATTACACAAATAGATTTACCTAAAGGAGTTATGAGTGGATTAAAACGAGCTTTGCATATTTTAAAAAATGTGTCAGGTATACGTTTTGTTTATTTAAGAGCACTAGACGTTGTAAGACATCCTGTTGTCCAAAGAATTATTGAACGTTATGAAGAAAATGATGAAACGAAAGAAACGAGCCTTAATGATTAAGGTTCGTTTCTTTTAAGTAAGCTTTTAAAACTTTAAGGTGAGCAGTAGATAAAGGTAATTGCTCAATATCATGAAGAGTATACATGTTTTCTAATGGCTTATTAATTGTAAAATGATAAACATGCATATGCCAAGTTCTATGCGTAAAAACATGTTTAATATCTTGAATATAAGATATAATAGACAGAGAATGATGATATTCATTCATAAATTCTTCTATAAAACTGTAGGGACTTTCTAATTCATATTGAATGAAACCATAAAGATTTTCTAAAAGTCCTTGATTATTTTTGATAAGTAGAAATTGATCTTGATAGGTAATAATACCTGTTATATAGTTTAATTCTTTATGTTTTATATTTTTGATATTGATAGGTAATACTTGTTCTTGATGATTTATATAAGCTTGACAACTTTCATGAATAGGACATTTCTCACATTGGGGATGAAGAGGACGACATATTGTTGCACCTAAATCCATAAGCCCTTGATTAAAAGAAGAGGCATCATAGCCAATTAATAAATCTTGAACAATTTCTGTCACTTTCTTTTGTGTTTTAGAAAGAGCAATATTATCTTTAATAAGATATTGTCTTGCTATAATTCTTAAAACATTTCCATCAATAGCTGGAGTTTCTTGATGAAAAGCAATAGAACTGATAGCTCCAGCAGTATAAGGACCAATTCCTTTTAAAGATAGAATGTCTTGATAATCACTAGGGAATATGCCTTGATATTTATCCATAATGATCTGAGCAGTTTCATGAATATGCTTTGCTCTACGATAATATCCTAAACCTTCCCACATTTTATAAACATCTTCTAAATTAGCGTTAGCTAGTTTTTGAATAGTTGGAAACTTTTCAATAAAGCGTTTATAATATGGAATAACAGCTTCAGTTGTTGTTTGTTGAAGCATGATTTCACTTATCCATATTTTATAAGGATCATTGGTTTCTCGCCAAGGAAAGTGTCTATGAGTTTCCTGGTACCAATCAATTAATTTTTTTGCATAATATCACCAAGAGCATTATACTATAAATAGAGAATATTTTAAAGGAAGTGATTTTTTGAAAAAAGAAGAAAAAATTATACACTCAACATTATTAGAAACGAAGCTTGCTGATGAAAGGTTATCAATTTATGCAACAAAAAATAGTGAGTGTATTAAAGTGAAGAAAACAATAAAACCTTCTATGGACTTTGATATAAGATGGCCATTTGAAGAAGATATAGATAGAGTCCTGTATTCTAAAAGTTATTCTAGATATGTAGATAAAACACAAGCGTTATCTTTTTTTAGTAATGTTCATATTACCAAGAGATCTCTTCATGTTCAATGGGTTTCACGTATTGCAAGACAGATAGGAAGAGGATTAAATTTAAATCTTGATCTTATAGAAGCTATTGCATTAGGGCACGATTTAGGGCATGCACCATATGGACATGTTGGAGAAAAGGCTATTAATGATTGCTTAGAAGAGAGAAACTTTGGATACTTTTCACATAATGCAAATAGTGTAAGACACTTATTATTTATTGAAAGATATGGAATTGGCTATAATGTTTCTTTACAAGTTTTAGATGGTATTTTGTGTCATAATGGCGAAATTTTATCAAAAATATATAAACCCCAAAAAGATAAAACTGTTGAACAGTTTTGGGAAGAATATGAGAAATGTTGGCATATCAAAGATTATTCAAAAAAAATTGTTCCCATGACATTAGAAGGATGTGTAGTGAGAATATCTGATGTTATTTCTTATGTTGGTAAAGATATTGAGGATGCTATAAAAGTAGGTATTATTCAAGAAAGTGATTTGCCTGAGGAAGTTGTTTCTGTGCTAGGAAAAGATAATAAGGCAATGATTAATCGTTTAATAGCTGATCTTGTTATTCATAGTTATCAAAAGCCTTACTTATCATTTTCAAATGAAGTATTCCATGCTTTAACAATCCTTTTTGAATTTTTATCTACACATATTCATCAACACCCAACATTAGTGAAAGAAAATGAAAAACTAACACGTATGGTTAAAGAGTTGTATGATGCTTTTTATAGTGATCTTATTGATGATATAGATGAAAATCATGGTATAGATTTGTATGTAAGTAAAATGATAGATTCTTATCAAGCAACACCTAATGAATTGATTGTTAGTGATTATTTATCTGGTATGACTGACAGTTATGTTTTAAAGATTTATCAAGAACGTTTTTTACCTAAACAGCATGGGGATATGATATAAAAAAAGCGTGTAATTATTTATGAAAAGTGTTAATATATATCTATAAGGGGGTATTTTTTATGAAACTTATAATAGCGATTGTAAATAATGATGATAGCAGTGATGTTCAAACAGCTTTAACAGAAGGTGGCTTTTTTGTAACAAAATTAGCAACATCTGGTGGTTTCCTAAAAAAAGGAAATACAACTTTCTTCATTGGAACAAATGATGATAAAGTTGATCCAGCTTTAGAAATTATTAAAACACATGCAAAGAAGCGTGTTGAAAAAGAACCAACTGTACCTCCAACAGAAATGGGAGAATTTTTTACTCCAATTATGGTAGATGTTTTAGTTGGTGGAGCAACAGTTTTTGTTGTTGATGTAGATCGATTTGAAAAGATTTAAACAGCATATGCTGTTTTTTCTTTAAGGAGAATGTTATGGAAATAAGAATATTAAGAGGGCATGAAATTTCGATTGCTAATCAATTGATTCATCAAGTTTTTATGGAGAGTATTGCTTCTACATTTTCTAAAGAGGGTGTTAAGGAATTTTTATCTTGCTTTCAAGATGAAGCTATTTTAGAGTTGATGAAAGAAAAAAGATTGATGATGATAGGAGCCTTTGATGATGATTTAATAGGTGTTATAGGTATTAGAGATTTATCTCATATTCAAAGTTTATTTGTTGATAGTCACTATCAAAGACAATATATTGGGACACAATTACTTAATAAAGCTAAAGACTTGATGTATGGTGAAATAAGTGTTCATGCTACATTACAAGCTATAGATTTTTATCAAAAGAATGGTTTTATACCAACAAAGACTAAACAAATTGTTAATGGTATAGAATTTGTACCAATGGTTTATCATAGTGTCAATGAACAACGTTTTACAACATATGACCAAGTTCATGAATTTATAGCAAGTCAGAAAGATCGTGTTTATGCTTTAGATAATTTTAAAAGATTTATGAATGATTTATGTGACCCTCAAAAGTTGTTAAAGACAATTCATATCGGGGGAACAAATGGTAAAGGATCAACAACAAATTATATTCGTTCTGTTCTTCAAAAGGAAGAATATAAAGTGGCGACTTTTACATCACCTGTCTTAGTAACAAGGTTAGAAATTATGCGTATTAATAATCAACATATTCAAGAAGATGAAATTATTCAATATGCTAATCGTTATATGTCTTTATGGTTAGAATACGAACTATCAATGTTTGAAATAGAAGTTTTTATTGCAATTATGTTTTTTATTAAGCATCGTGTAGATTTTGCTATATTTGAGGTTGGTTTAGGTGGCGAATTGGATGCAACCAATATTGTTTCACCCATTGTTGCTGTTAATACAAACATAGGATTAGATCATACTGAATATTTAGGAAATACATATGAAGAAATTGCTCAAACAAAAGGTGGTATTATTAAAGATTACATTCCTTTTATAAGTGGAGAAAAGAAGCAGTCTTGTATAGAAGTTTTTCAAAATATTTGTCAACAGCATCATAGTCCTTTTATACAAGTTCAATCTATTGAGAATGTACAAGATACTAATAAACAAGTTACATTTGACTATAGAGGATATCATGTGATTTTAAATACTTCAGCAAAATATCAAAGCGAGAATAGTGCTTTGGCTATAGAAGTATTGCTTTATTTAAAAGAAAATGGTTATATTCAATTCAATCATCAAACATTAGTTGAAGGTTTAAAAGAAGCTATTTGGGAAGGACGTTTCGAAATAGTAGGAGAGAATCCTTTGATGATTATAGATGGTGCACATAATAAAGAAGGAATGGAAGCATTTTATCAGTCTGCAAAGAAATATCAAAAAATTAAAATTATTTTTAGTGCATTAAGAGATAAAGATACACATTCTATGTTAGAATTATTGTTAAAGTTAACAGATGACGTGACTGTTTGTGAATTTGATTTTTATAGAGCAAAAAGTGCTGTTCATCTAGCAGAATCATTTCCAGTAAAGATTGAAAAAGATTGGAAGAAAGCAATTGATGAATCTTTCTCTCATGAGGGAGTTGTTTTTATCACTGGTTCATTGTATTTTATTTCACAAGTACGACCTTATATTTTAGAAAAAACAAGAAGAAGTGAAGAATAGTTGTTCTTCACTTTTCTTTTGCAATATGTTATACTCACATAACTAGAAAGAGGAAAAATATGAAAAAAATAAAATTTAACGAATTAGAATTATCAAAAGATGTTTTAAAAGGAATTGAAAAAATGGGATATGTGAGTCCATCTCCAATACAAGAAAAAACAATTCCCTTATTATTAGAAGGAAAAGATATTATTGGTCAAGCTCAAACAGGAACAGGAAAAACGTTAGCATTTGGAAGTGTTCTTTTATCAAAAATAAAGAAAAGAAATAAACAAGTTCAAGGATTGATTTTATCACCTACAAGAGAATTAGCTTTGCAAATTCATGAAGAATTAAAACGCATTGGTTCTTTTACAGATTTATCTATTGTTAGTGTTTATGGTGGAAGCGAAATAGAAAAGCAAATCAAACAAATCAAAAAAGGTGCAGATATTGTTGTAGGGACACCTGGACGAATACAAGATTTAATGCGTAGAAAAGTTTTAAAATTAGAAAATATTCAGTATCTTGTTTTAGATGAAGCAGATGAAATGCTTAATATGGGATTTATAGAAGATATTGAAAATATATTAGAAGCAACACCAGAAACAAAGCAAACACTTTTATTTTCAGCAACTATGCCATCTGATATAAAGAAGATAGCAAGTTTTTATATGCAAGAAGATTATCAGCATGTTCAAGTGAAAGCCAAGAGCATGACAGCCTCAACAGTATCACAATATTATTTTGAAACATCCTCACAAAATAAATTTGAGGTTTTATGTCGTATCCTAGATTCTAGACAGATGCAAAATACAATTATATTTTGTCGAACAAAACGTAGCGTTGATGATATTGTAGCACTTATGCAACAGCGACATTATAATGTTGAAGCTATGCATGGAGATTTATCACAAAATCAAAGGCTACAAACTTTAAATAGATTTAAACGTGGACAAATTCAATATTTGGTTGCAACAGATGTGGCAGCAAGAGGAATTGATGTGGAGAATATTTCTCATGTTATCAACTACGAATTACCACATGAAGATGAATTATATGTTCATCGTATTGGAAGAACAGGGCGTGCTAATAAAAAAGGGATTGCTTATTCTATTGTTACACAACGTGAAAAGGCTATATTAATGTCTATTGTTAAAAAGACAAAGAGTCATATTGAACAATTAGATATTCCTAAAAATGAAGATATTTTTGAAGAAAAAATGAGAGAATTATTGTTTGATGTACAAGAAGAAATGTTAAAAGGTCATCATGATATGTTTTTAGATGTTGTGAAAGACATACCCAATCATATGAAAAATAATGTTATGGCAACATTATTGTCTATGTGTTATCAACAAAGAATAGGATTTGATTATAAAGATGATTTAAAAATTAATCAATATGATTGTATTTTTATGAATTGTGGAACAATGGATAAAATTAATAAAAGTGATATTATTGATTTTCTTGTACGTTATGCCAAAATAAAAAAGAGTGATATTGGTGAAATTGATATGAAGAGAAAATTTTCTTTTGTTGATGTGAAAAACCATGTTAGTCAACAAGTTATTAAGAAATGTCATAGACAAAAATTGAAACAAAGACGTATTCAATTAGAGTTTTCTGATAAAAAATAGTATTCTTAAGAAGAAACAGACAAAGAATTATTTGTTTTGTTTCTTTTTTTGAAAAATAATGATAATTTTATGTTGAATGTAAGAGTATTCATAGTGTATAATGTTAAAAGTAGAAAAAAGGAGGAAACGTTAAATGGAAAAATATGTCTATCTATTTAGTGAAGGAAATAAAGACATGCGTAACTTACTTGGTGGTAAGGGTGCTAACTTAGCTGAAATGACTAATATTGGTTTACCTGTACCTCAAGGATTTACTGTGACTACAGAAGCTTGTACTAAATATTATGAAGACGGAAAAGTAATTTCTAAAGAAATTGAAGATCAAGTCTATGAAAAACTTGCTGAACTTGAAAAAATTACAGGTAAGAAGATGGGAGATGCTCATAATCCACTACTTGTTTCAGTTAGATCTGGAGCTAGAGCATCTATGCCTGGTATGATGGATACAGTTTTAAACTTAGGTATGAACGATGATGTTGCTAAGGGATTTACTGATGTTACTCAAAACCCTCGTTTTGTATATGACAGTTATCGTCGTTTTATTCAAATGTTTGCTGATGTTGTTATGGGATTCCCAAAAAGCTCATTTGAAAGAATGTTTGATAAAGTTAAAGAAGAAAAAGGTGTTGAATTTGACACTGAATTAACTGCTGAAGATTTAATGGAAGTTGTAGAAATCTACAAAGGTGAATATAGAAAACACGCTGGTGAAGATTTCCCTCAAGATCCTAAAGTACAAATGATGGAAGCTATTAAAGCTGTATTTAGATCTTGGAACAATGACCGTGCTATCACTTATAGACGTTTAAATGATATCCCTGGAAGCTGGGGAACAGCTGTAAACGTTCAAGAAATGGTTTATGGTAACCGTGGCGAAACTTCTGGTACAGGTGTTGCTTTCACAAGAAACCCTGCTACTGGTGAAAAGAAATTATATGGTGAATACTTAATGAATGCACAAGGTGAAGATGTTGTTGCTGGTATTCGTACACCTCAACCAATTGATACTTTAAAAGAAGTTATGCCTGAATGTTATAATCAATTTGTAGAAATCAATAAAATTCTTGAAGATCATTATAAAGATATGCAAGATATGGAATTTACTATTGAAGATGGTAAATTATTCATGCTTCAAACTCGTAATGGTAAAAGAACAGCTCCTGCTGCTTTAAAGATTGCTGTTGATTTAGTAAATGAAGGTATGATTACTAAGGAAGAAGCTTTATTAAAAGTTGAACCAAAACAATTAGATCAATTATTACATCCAAACTTTGATGCTGATAGTTTAAAGAATGCAAAAGTTGTTGCTACAGGATTAGCTGCATCTCCAGGTGCTGCTACTGGTAGAATTTACTTTACAGCTGAAGATGTAATGGCTGCTAAAGAAAATGGAGTACAAGATATTTTATTAGTACGTCTTGAAACATCTCCAGAAGATATCGAAGGTATGAATATTGCTCATGGTATCTTAACTATTCGTGGTGGTATGACTTCACATGCTGCAGTTGTTGCTCGTGGTATGGGTACTTGCTGTGTATCTGGATGTGGAGTATTAAAAATTGATGAAGAAGCTAAAGTATTAACTTTACCTGATGGTAGAGAATTACATGAAGGTGACTATATGTCATTAGATGGAAGTACAGGTAATGTTTATGCTGAAGAAGTTAAAACTGTTGAACCAGTTATCGAAGGTGACTTTGATACATTCATGGGATGGGCAGATGAAGCTAGAAAATTAAAAGTAAGAACAAATGCTGATACTCCAAGAGATGCTAAACAAGCTCGTACATTTGGAGCAGAAGGTATTGGATTATGTAGAACTGAACATATGTTCTTTGAAGAAGAAAGAATTTTCAACTTCAGACGTATGATTACTGCTGAAACTTTAGAAGCTAGAGAAGAAGCATTAGAAAAAATCTTACCATATCAAAGAGATGACTTTGAACAATTATTTAAAGCTATGGAAGGTTATGGAGTTAATATTCGTTTCTTAGATCCACCTTTACATGAATTCTTACCACATACTGATGAAGAAATCAAACCATTAGCTGAAAGCTTAGGAATGACTTTCGAAGCTTTAAAAGCTCGTGTTGAATCATTAAAAGAATTCAACCCTATGATGGGACACAGAGGTTGCCGTTTAGCTGTAACATATCCTGAAATTGCTGCAATGCAAACAAGAGCTGTTATTGAAGCTGCAATCAATGTTAATAAAGAAGGATTATCTGTTGAACCAGAAATCATGATTCCATTAGTTGGAGATATTAAAGAATTAAAGTATGTTAAAAATGTAGTTGTTGAAACTGCTGATAAGATCATTGCTGAAGCAGGAGTTGAATTAAATTATAAAGTTGGTACTATGATTGAAATTCCTAGAGCTGCTTTAACTGCTGACAAGATTGCAGAAGAAGCTGAGTTCTTCAGTTTTGGAACTAACGATTTAACTCAAATGACTTATGGATTCAGCCGTGATGATGCTGCTAAATTCTTAAGTGATTACTATAGTAAACAAATCTTTGAATCAGATCCATTTGCTAAAGTTGACCAAGAAGGTGTTGGACAATTAATGCAAATTGCTGCTGAAAAAGGTCGTAAAACTCGTCCAGATATCAAGTTAGGTATCTGTGGTGAACATGGTGGAGAAGCAAGCTCAGTTGAATTCTGTCATAGATTAGGATTAACTTATGTTTCATGTTCTCCATTCCGTGTACCATTAGCTCGTTTAGCTGCTGCTCAAGCTGCTGTTAAAGAAAAAATGGGTATTGAATAAAATGAAACAAAAAGAGATATGTTCGCATATCTCTTTTACTTTGCATATACTTTGTAAAAATGATTGGTTTATACATTAATGGTATATAAATCTTATAGTATAATCATTGAAAGGTATGAAATTAATTCAAGCTTTTCTTTTTTGTTATTGTTATATATGCTATAATAAGTGATAAAGTAGGTGAATGAAATGAGAATCCAATTAAATTTAGATAGTTTGGCTGTTCTTTTATTTTGTGGAGATTTAATTGTAGATAATACAGCTCCACTTACTCAAGATGAATGGTTCGATGTTGAAAAGAAATTAAAAAGTTCTGCGAAAAAATCACCATCAAAATTATTTGGAATGAATAAAGATACTTTAATACAAATTTTAGGTATTGATGAATATATTGTGTATAAAATGATTGCAAGATTATCAACACTCAATGATTTACTATTTGCTTTAGCAAATCTTGAAAATGAGGGTATTTGCATAACAACAAAGTATGAAGATAATTATCCTCAGGAGTTATTAACATCTTTAAAAAAAAGAGCACCTTTGTTTTTATATTATGTAGGTGATTTAGCATTGATGAATAATATGGTTTCTATTGTTGGACCACAAACAATGGAAAAGAGGCTTCATTCTTTTACAAAAAATTTAGTGACAAAGATATATGATGAAGATCGTACTCTCGTTTCTAGTGGTTTAAAGGGAATAGATGCTTTTGCTTTAAAGTACCATTTACAATTAGGTGGGAAGGCTGTTTGTTTTGTAAGTGATCATTTATTTGATAAGAAAAAGACATATTCTAAATATATAAAGGATCATAAAATGGTATTAGTCAGTGCTGTTGATCCATTTGCTTATTTTAATGTTACAAATTCTTTAGATAGAAATATTTATGTGTGTGGACTGAGTCAATTACAATTTATTACAGCAACACATATTAATAGTGGTGGTGTTTGGTTTACAACAATTCAGAATCTTCATTATCATTGGACAAAACAGTTGGTATTAGATGATAATCGTTATAATGGAAATATTCGATTATTAGAAATGGGTGCTATAAAGGTTACATATGAAGATATCTTATCTTTATTGACTTTAGATCAAATTGTTGAAAAGAATGAGATTGTGGAGGAGGAAGAAGAAATTATTATAGATCAAATGTCTATTTATGAATTTCTAGATGAATAAAATGGAAGAGATTTTAGAGAAATATAAAAAGTGTCCTATTACAATAGGACTTATATTCATATGTATTGTTGTATATATTCTTTCTGTTTTTGTATATGGTCCTACAATGGATGCACAACAAGGACTTCGTTTTGGTGCATATAATCCATTATTTGTTTCTTGGTATCATGATTACTATCGATTATTAACTGCAAATTTTGTTCACTTTGGTTTATTACATATTGTTGTGAATTGTTATTCTTTATATGGTTTAGGTATGTTTGTAGAATCTGTTTTAAAAACAAAAAAATATTTGATAGTTATTATTGTTTCAGCATTGACTACTTCTGGATTACCATATTTATTATATTTGATAAATGGGTTTGAGGTTGATGTTGTGAGTGGGGGAATTAGTGGTGTTATTTTTGGTGTTATTGGTTCATTAGGAGCTCTAGCAATGGTTTATAAAGATGTGTTTTTATCTATCTTTAAACAGTTGACACCTAATTTGATTGCTATGTTGTTTATTTCATTTTTGGTTCCATCTATTTCTTTGTCTGGACATGTTTCTGGATTGATTGGTGGATTTGTTTCAACATATATTTTATTAAATAAAAAGTCTAAAAATAAAAGTCGATACAATGATTTATTAAATTAAAGAAAGTGGTGGTATTATGAAGGATAGTTGGAAAGAGTATAAAGAAAAAAGGGAAGCTAAAAATTATTTTAGACAAAATAATGATCAGTTTTTATCTTCTGAACAATGGATAAAAACAATTCTTGCTTGTTTAGTGGGAGCATTACTTTTAGGAATAGTTCATGGGGCAGTGACAATGGGAATTGGAATTGATTTTTCAATTCTTTATATAGTTATAGGTTATGCTATTGCGAATATTGCAACATCTGTTTCTGGTGTATCATCACCTCAAGTAGCTATTGTCAGTGCAATAATGACTTTTTTAACATTTTTGATTTCTAGATTAACAATAAGTGTGTATATTTATTCTGCTTTAGGTTTTTCATTGAAAATTATTATACAGCTTATTCCTATGGCTTTGACATCTATGTTTCAAAGTGGAATTTTAGATTTGATCTTTATTGTTGTAGGTGTTTTCGTAGCATATCAACAAGCACAATAAAAAAACCCAATTGGGTTTTTTTAACAATTTTGATTAAAATCTGGTTGGTAATATTTCTTGACATATTCTTCATACAACTCTTTAAATCTTTCATAATGAATAATTTCTCTTTGTCGTAAAAATGATAATGGACCTAATAAATCAGGATCATTAGTTAAATTCATGAGATGTTCATAAGTTGCTCGAGCTTTTTGTTCTGCAGCCATATCTTCGGCTATATCTGCAACTGGATCACCAGTCACAGCAAAGTATTGAACTGTAAAAGGAACACCATTAGAATCTACAGGATATAGTGACATTCCATGTTCAGTGTAATTTCCTTCTAGTCCAGCTTGTTTGATTTCATCTAAACTTGCACCCTTCGTAAGTTGGTATACCATAGTAGAAATCATCTCCATATGAGCAAGTTCTTCAGTTCCGATATCACTTAATAATGCTTTACCTTTATCATCTGGCATTGTATATCTTTGTGTTAAATATCGAAGAGAAGCACCTAATTCTCCATTTGCACCACCAAACTGAGTAATAATAAATTTAGCCATTCTTAAATCTTTGTTTTTGATATGAATGGGATATTGCAATTTTTTGCTATATAACCACATGTTTTACATTCCTCCTTATATTTGATATTCCCAAGGCCAAGGACCTTGAACCCATTCAAATGGGATTTGTGTTGAGCTATTTTGTACTGTTAACGGACCAAATTGTTTTTCGTAGACTTCAGTGGCTTCCTTGGCTTTAGAAGCATATTGTTGATAGAGTTCAATCATTTTTTTATTATCTGGATATATATCTAAATAAAGATTGATTTCATGAGCTACAAAACTATAAATTTGAACCGCTAGTAAAGATTTTTCCCTTTGGCTCATTGATTGAATACAATAATTTGAAAATCCTTTATAAGTCATATATAAATCTTTAAAAAGATTTCCTAACATAAAAGCTTCATCTGGTTCAAATAACTTTGGATTTGTAGATTGATTTCTTTGAGATGTTAAGAAAGGATGAAAATAATTTTGATTGTCTTGAAAAATATTCATAATTTAACCTCCTTCATCTTTATTTTATTCATTGATAGGAAATTGGTGTATATATCTGTTTATTTTCAGTTCATATTTAGATATTATAATTAATGAATGTAAAGGAGAGGTGAGTTATGAAAGTTATTGTTGTATATACAAGTCGTTGCAAGGAAACAAAGCTTCTTGCAGAAGATATGGCAAGATATGCAAGAACAAGTGCGAGACCTCTTAGTGATTTTGATTTTAATGAAAATATAGATTTATTAGTTATTGGTTTTGAAGAAGATATTTGTAGAAAAAGTAAAGAACTTGAAGATTTTATTCATCAATTATCTAGAGCACACATTAAGAATTTAGCTCTATTTAATATGTTTTGTTTTAGCAATAAAAAAATGGAAAAAGTTATTGATTTGTGTCAAAAACAAGATTTACCTTTAATGAGAGAAACGTATTCATGTAAAAAAGGAATAAGATCTAAGCCATGTTTAAATGATGATATTATATCTGGTGGTAGGGTTTATATAGAAGATATGGTTAATATTTGTAGACATTATTATTAGTTTTATAGATTGCAAGTTAAAAGAAACTTTGGGTTTCTTTTTTTGATTTTAAAGATAAAATCATAGATTTTTCTTTTCAAATAATAAGATAATGTTATAATATATAGCAAAAGGGGGAAATCGTTATGTCAAAAATAGATACAATGGCTATTCATGAAGGATGGAAGCCAAAAAAGGGTGAACCAAGAGAGGTCCCTATTTATCAAAGCACAACTTTTAAATATGATACAAGTGAAGAAATGGGAAGGCTTTTTGATTTAGAAGATTCTGGATATTTCTATACACGTTTACAAAATCCAACAAATGATGCTGTTGCTGCAAAAATTGCTGCAATGGAAGGTGGAGTTGCAGGAATGTTGACTTCTTCAGGTCAAGCTGCTAATTTTTTTGCGGTTTTTAATATTTGTGAAGCAGGAGATCATTTTATTGCTTCTTCAGCCATTTATGGTGGAACATACAATTTATTTGGTGTTACAATGAAGAAAATGGGTATTGAATGTACTTTTGTTGATCCTAATATTAGTGAAGAAGATTTACAAAAAGAATTTAAACCAAATACTAAATGTATCTTTGGAGAAACAATAACAAATCCAACAGTTACAATATTTGATATTGAAAAATTTGCTAAAGTTGCTCATGCAAATGGTGTGCCACTTATTATTGATAATACATTTGCGACACCAGTTAATTGTCAACCAATCAAATGGGGATGTGATATTGTCACACATTCAACAACAAAATATATGGATGGACATGGAGTTGCTGTTGGTGGAGCTATTGTTGATAGTGGAAACTTTGACTGGCTTGCTCACAAAGAAAAATTTCCAGGTTTAACAACTCCTGATGATTCATATCATGGTATTACTTATGCTGAAAAATTTGGTAAATTGGCTTATATTACAAAAGCAACTGCACAACTTATGAGAGATTTAGGTTCAATTCAAGCACCTCAAAATGCTTTCTATTTAAGTTTAGGTTTAGAATCACTTGCTGTAAGAATGAAAAAACATTGTGAGAATGCTTTGGCTGTTGCTAAATATTTGGAATCAAATGATAAAGTTGCGTGGGTAAGATATGCAGATTTAGAAAATGATGCTTATTATGATTTAGCTAAGAAATATTGTCCAAATGGAACATGTGGTGTTTTAGCGTTTGGATTAAAGGGTGATAGAGAAACAGCAGAGACTTTTATGGATAGTTTAAAATTAGCTTCTATTGTAACTCATGTTGCAGATGCTAAAACATGCTTATTACATCCAGCTAGTCATACGCATAGACAATTATCTGACGAACAATTAAAAGAAGCAGGTATAGATGGTGATTTAATTCGTTTTTCAGTAGGTATTGAAGATGCAGATGATATTATTGATGATTTAAAACAAGCATTTGCTCAAATATAAAACCAGACATTTGTCTGGTTTTTTTATGTATTTTATTCAATAACCATTGCATTTGGAATAGGAGCTTTTGGGAATTCTTTGTTAATATGATCATAAAAAAGAATACCATCAAAGTGATCTAATTCATGTTGTAAGCACATAGATAGAAACCCTCTTGCCACAATTGTTACATCAGAATGTGTCAAAACGTCATAGCCTTTAACAGTTACTTTAGCGTGTCTAGGGACTATTCCTTCTTTTTCTTCATTAACACTTAAGCATCCTTCACCATCTTTGAGATATGCTTTCTTTTCTGTATAAGAAATAATTTTTGGATTAACCAAAGCATAATCATCAGCTTTTTTTATATTTCCTTCATCATCAAAATCTAAGACATGAATAGCACACATTCTTTTTAAAACACCAAGTTGAACAGCTGCTATACCAACAGCAGGTCTTAAATCATACTTCTTTGAAATTTCTTCGTCTTGAGAATTGACTAAAAATTCATGCATATCTAATAATAATTGTTCATCTTCTTTAGATAGAGGCATATCAACAGGTTGAGAAATCTCTCTTATTCTTTGATCGTGATCATCTATAATATCTTTCATTAATAACATCAGTTTTCACCTCGCCCAATATTATATCATAAAATAAAAAATATGCTAGATTTCTAGCATATTTTTTAGGCATTAGCAAATTTTAGTGCACCCACAGATGATGAGTAATAAGAAGACAACTAAGACAATAGCAAACCAAGTGCATCCATTACCCATTCCAAAGTTTCCACCACATCCGCTTGTTAATTGGAATGATTGACATCCACAACCACATCCACCACATCCAAATGGATTAAATCCAAATGTAGGCATGTAGTTATTGCATCCACATCCACCATAATTGTAGCAAGAGTTCATTGTTTTTCCCTCCTTTCACTTTAATCTATTCTCGTTTTACAAAAATGCTAGTGTTTCTACCTAGTTCGTATTTCATTTTTTACTTATTTCATGTATAATGTATAAGATAAGGAGTGATAAGAATGTATGATTATCCATTAGACTTTGATTGGACGACAGATGAAATTATTGATGTTATGTCTTTATATAATGCAGTTGAACAAGCATATGAAGGTGGGATTTCAAAAGAAGAATTTATGAAATCTTATTATCGTTTTATAGAAATTGTTGATTCTAAAAGTGAACAAAAGAAATTAGATCAAGCTTTTGAAAAAGTTTCACATTATTCTATTTATAAAGTTTTTCAGAAAGCCCAAGATCATGATTGGATTGAAATGAAATGATTAATCTATTAAAAAGAATATTTAGAAGAAAAGGCGTTGACAAAACAATTTATGCTTGTGTTGTTATTTTGACGATATATGGAATTGTTATGATAGGAAGTGCTTCTGTTGGGCAAACAGCAACTGAAGGTGCTGCATATGCAACTATTAATATGATTAAGCAAGCAGTATATGTTTTAACTGGTTTTGGATTTATGATTTTTTTAACACGTTGTTTTAAAAAGGGATGGATTCATGGGACATCAACATGGATTATATATGGTATAGGTTTAGCTTTCATGATATTATGTTTAGCATTTAAGGATGTCAAAGGATCACATGCATGGATTAGATTTGGAAGTTTGTTTACTTTACAACCTGCTGAATTTATGAAAATTATTATGATTTTATTTTTGTCATATCATTTTGGAGAGTTAGAAGAATTATGTGAGATACCTAAAAACTTATCAAGTAAATATAAAGAAAAGCTCCAAAAAAAGAAATTTATTTATTGTATTGTGAGACCTATATTAGCTATTATTTGTGTCTTTCTTGTTGGTGGATTTATTCAAAAAGATTTAGGGAGTGCATTAATTTTAGCTTTCTTGTGTATGATGATGTTTTTTATTACTCCACGTCCTTATTATAAAAAATTTAAAAAATTGGCTTTAATAATATTGGTTATAGGTGCTGTTGTTGTGATATTTAGTGCTACAGTTATTTTAAAGCCACATCAATTAGGTAGAATATACACATGGTTAAATCCTCTTAATGATCCAATTAATAGTGGATGGCAATTAGTTAATGCTTTAATTGCATTTAGTTCTGGAGGATTGTTAGGAAGAGGATTTGGAGCATCTCGTCAGAAATATGGATATATTCCTGAATCTCACAATGACTTTATTGTTGCTATTATATATGAAGAATTAGGTATGGTAGGTTTTTTAGTATTTTTAATTCCTTATTGTATTATCATTTATAAAATGTTTTATTATGCATTAAGAATTAAAGATACAAAAAGTAAACTTATTTTATACGGTGTAGGAATATATTTCTTTACACATTTAATTATTAATGTTGGCGGAGTGTCTGGTTTGATTCCAATGACTGGTGTTCCTTTGTTGTTGATTTCTTCTGGTGGGTCATCAACTTGGGCTGCAATGATTGCGATTGGGATTGCACAGTCTATTATTTCAAGATATAATCGTGATAGTTTAAAAGAACAAATTTAAAATTTGGGCATATTCTAATATGGGTGAGAATATGGAAATTGAGAATTTTAAAGCGTTTGTAAGAACAATACCGTCTATAAAAGAAGAAGTTGTTAAAGGACGTTATACATGGCAACAACTTTATGAATTTTATGTTTTATATGGTGAAGATGACAAGATGTGGGAACCATATAGAAAGAACACAGTTGACTTAAGTGGTATATTGGATATTGTTAAAAATGTTGATTTAGATGCATTGTCGAGAAGTTTTGAAGGAATACAAAAAATTCTTGATTTAATGAGTGGTTTTGTTGGAAAGGAACAATCTTCACAACAACAACAAAAACAGTGGTATGATGATTGATCAAGAAGTGATGATGTACATGCGTTTACATCCTAAATGGTATCTTATTTTATCGAGATATCCTCAAGAATATCCAACATTATTACAACAATATAAGTTAGAAAATAAGTTGACTTTTGCTGATCGAATAGAACGAGTAGGTACATTATTACAAATGTTAGAAATGCTATTATAGGAGAAATTATGTATAAAGAAATAGATGAACTGATTGAAGCTATCGTTAATGATGAAATATTTAAGCAATATCAAATAAATGAAAAATTACTACAAAGTGATCAAATAATACCTTTATTAAGAAAACATCAAATGATTCAAGATGATTATATGAAAATGAAAGCGTATGAAACTTATGTTTGTATTGATGAAACAAAACAACAATTAAAGGATGTAAAGGATGAAATATCACATAATCCTCACATACAAGCATATTATAAGAGTTATTATCAATTAAATGAATTATTAGAAAAAATTACACATATTGTTTTTGATGGTATAAATGAAGATATTTATACTAATCAATGGAAATGGGGATAGTATGAGAGTTATTGCTGGAAAATTGAGGAGTAGACAACTCAAATCTGTTGATTCAAAACTAACAAGACCAACGACTGATAAAAATAAAGAAAATTTATTTAATATGATAGGACCTTATTTTGATGGTGGGGTTTGTTTGGATTTATTTGGTGGTAGTGGTGGTTTAGGAATTGAAGCTATAAGTAGAGGAATGGAAAAATTATATACTGTAGATAAGCAATATAAAGCTTTTCAAGTCATTAAAGAAAACTTCCGTTTATTAAATATTGAAAATCAAGCATGTGCATATAAGATGGATTATCAAAAAGCATTACAGAAATTTAATGATGATAATCTTTCATTTGACTTGGTTTTACTTGATCCTCCTTATGGATTAAAGATTACTCAAAAGATAATTGAATTTTTGTTGGAAAATCAAATGCTTAATCATGGATGTTTAATTGTTGTTGAAGATTTGAATGAAGAAGTATTTGATATTCCAAAGTCACTTATTTTGAAGAAAAAACAAAGTTATGGTATAACAACATTACAAATATTAAAATATGAGGAGTAATTTATGAAAAAAAATATTGCAGTTTATGCAGGAACATTTGATCCAGTAACTTGTGGACATATAGATATTATAGAAAGAGCAAGTCGTTTATATGATCATTTATATGTAACTATTTTTACAAATCCTAATAAACAAACAATGTTTACATTAGATGAAAGGATAGAACTTTTAAAAGAAGTGACAAGTCAATTTGATAATGTTACTATAGATTCAAGTGAGGATTTAGCAGTTGAATATGCTTCAAAAGTTGGAGCAAGTGTTTTGGTAAGAGGACTTCGTGCAACAATGGATTTTGAGTATGAATTACAACTTGCATCATCTAATCAATATTTAGATGATAGTATTGATATGGTGTTTTTAATGACAAGACCTAGTCATTCTTTTATTTCTTCATCAACAGTGAAGGAGATTGTATCACATCATCATAGTGTTGCTGGTTTGGTACCCGAAGTTGTAGAAGAGGCTTTAAAGAAGAAAATAAATCAGCTTTAATAAAAAAAGATAGCAAGATTATGTAATGCTGCTATCTTTTTTATGTTTTAGACATTGTTTAAAAGTTTATAAATAAATTGTCAAAGTATTGCAGTAATGATATGATATGAACTGTAGAGATATATTGAGTAGGGAGGAAAAGAATGGATAGTTATTTATTGAAAAATGCAAGATTATATAGAAATCATTGTTTTGAAGAAACTGATATTTTAGTGGAAAATGGATATATCAAAAAAATTCAAAATAATTTAGAAAGTTCATATCCAACTATAGAATTAAATGGTATGCTTGTTTCACATAATTTTATTGATATACATACACATTTAAGAGAACCTGGGTATGAATATAAAGAGACAATTGAAACAGGAAGTCTAGCTGCTTTATATGGAGGATATGGGACAATCGTAGCAATGGCTAATACAAATCCATGTATGGATAATCAAGAAACAATTGATGATTTTACAAAAAGGGTTCAAAAGGATGGACATGTTAATGTTTATACTTATAGTGCTATTACAAAAGGATTAAAAGGACAGGAACTTGTTGATATGAAGCAACTCGTTCAAAATGATATTGTTTTAGGATTCTCTGATGATGGAAAAGGGGTTCAAAGCCAGAATATGATGGAAGATGCTATGAAGTTAGCTAAACAAGTTCATTCAATTATTGTTGCCCATTGTGAGGATGAAAGTGAACTTCATGGTGGGTGTGTACATGATGGAAAATATGCGAAAGAGCATCATTTACCAGGTATTAACAGTGCATCTGAATATAAACAAGTTGCAAGAGATTTGGATATTGTAAGACAATATAAAAATAGATATCATGTTTGTCATATTTCAACAAAAGAAACTGTTCAATTATTAAAAAAAGCAAGGGAAGAAGGATTATCTGTTTCAGGAGAAGTTGCTCCTCATCATCTTATTTTAACAGAAGAAAATATTAAAGATTGTCATCCAGATTATAAGATGAATCCGCCATTACGTTCAAAAGAAGATCATCAGGCATTGCTTCAAGGGCTTAATGATAGAGTTATGACTGTTATTGCAACGGATCATGCTCCACATTCAAGGGAGGAAAAAGCAAAATCTATTCAAGAAGCTCCATTTGGAATTATTGGTATTCAGTATGCTTTTCCTTTGTTATATACATATTTAGTTAAGAATGGTTTGGTTTCATTAGATGTTATATTGGATGCTCTTACAATAGGGCCAGCAGAAGTCTTACATTTGGATGCTTCTATTGAGGAAGGAAAACTTGCCAATCTTTGTGTTTTTGATTTGAATGATACATTTGAAATTAATGAAGAAATAAATCGTTCGAAATCTATTAATACGCCTTTTTTGAATGTTAAATGTTACGGGAAAATAAAGGCAAATATTTTGAATGGAAAATATATAGAAATGGAGGAATAAAATAAATGGGAAATTATCAAGGAATGATGACAATAGTTTCTCGAAAAGAACTTGTCAAAGACGTATATGAAATGGTATTAGAAGGAGATGCTGCTTCATTTATTCAAGCACCAGGTCAATTTATTAATATTAAGATCAATGATTCTTTACAGCCTTATTTAAGAAGACCAATGAGTATTTGTGATTATGATCAACATCATATCAAAATGATTTTTAAAGTTGTTGGAGAGGGAACAAAAATCTTATCAGAGAAAAAAATTGGTGATCAATTAGATTGTTTGACAGGTTTAGGAAATGGATTTGTTGATTTAGAATGTCAAAAAGCAGTTGTTATTGGTGGAGGATTAGGTGTTCCACCAATGTATAAATTAGCTAAAGATCTTGTTGAAAAAGGTGTTAAAGTGACAGCTGTTCTTGGTTTTAATAGTCAAAATGATGTTTTTTATAAAGAAGAATTTGAGAAACTTTGCCCAACATATATAGCAACTATGGATGGAAGTTTAGGAACAAAAGGAACTGTCTTGGATGCATTAAAAGAAAATCAAATTGAATTTGATAAGTATTATACATGTGGACCAGAAAAAATGCTAGATGCTTTAGTGATGGCATATCCTCATAATGGTTATCTTTCATTTGAAGCACGTATGGGTTGTGGTTTTGGAGCATGTATGGGATGTTCTTGCCAAGTGAAAACAAAACCATATAAAAGAATTTGTGTTGAAGGACCAGTATTACATTCAAGTGAGGTGATTGTTAATGGCTAATTTAAGAGTAAAACTACCTGGTTTAGATATGAAAAATCCAGTTATACCTGCAAGTGGAACATTTGGTTTCGGATATGAATTTGCAAAATTTTATGATATTAACTTATTAGGGTCAATGATGTTAAAAGGAACAACATTAGAACCACGTTATGGAAATCCATTACCAAGAATAGCAGAAGGACCTAGTGGAATGTTAAATGCGATTGGACTTCAAAATCCTGGTGTTGATGCTGTAATGAATGAAGAATTGGAAAAGTTAAGACCATTATATACAGATAAAGTTATTGCTAATATCGGAGGAAGTGCTATTGATGATTATGTAGAAACGGCAAAACGTCTTTCTACACATGATATGGTAGGGGCATTAGAACTCAATATATCTTGTCCTAATGTTCATTGTGGAGGTATCCAATTTGGTACAAATCCTCAAATGGCTGCAGAAGTGACAAGAGCAGTAAAAGCTGTTAGTCAAAAGCCAGTATATGTTAAACTGTCTCCTAATGTAACAGATATTGTTGAAATGGCTTTAGCAGTAGAAGAGGCTGGAGCTGATGGTATTACTATGATTAATACATTAGTAGGAATGCGTTTTGATTTAAAGACTGGAAGACCTATTATTGCTAATAAAACTGGAGGGTATAGTGGTCCAGCCATTTTCCCTGTAGCTTTAAGAATGGTTTATCAAGTCACTCAGGCTGTTTCTATTCCTGTTATTGGAATGGGTGGAATTGCTAGTGGTCGAGATGCTATAGAAATGATGATTGCAGGAGCAAGTGCAGTTGCAGTGGGTTGTCAAAACTTAGTGGATCCTTACGCATGTCCAAAAATCATCCAAGAAATGAATGATATTTTAGATGAAATGGGTATAGAAGATATTCATGATATTATTGGAAAATCACGTCAATATTAAGATGCAAAAAATTGCATCTTTTTTTAAAAAAATCTTGACCTTCCATCTAGGGGAAGGTGTAAAAGAAAGGTGAGGTGGTTATATGAAAATCAAGGAAGTGGAAACAAAAACACATCTTTCTAGCAAGACAATACGTTTTTATGAAGATAAAGGTCTTATTACAATTCAAAGGGATCAATCTGGTTATAGACATTATACTGATGAAAATGTGAAAGAGTTATTGACAATAAAAGTATATCGTCAATGTGGGTTATCTTTACAAGAAATTAAAGATGTTCAAAAAGGCAAGATTATGCTTGATGATCTTTTATATCAAAAAATATCTGAATACGATAAAAAAGATTTTGAATTATCAGAACAAAAGGATTTTTGTTTAAATGTTATTCGTGCTCAAGGTGAGTATGAAGAACTTTATGAAGAAATAGAAATCAAAGAATCAGATGATTATAATGAACTTGTTGATTTGGTTGTAGGAGCACATCAAAAATCATTATCTATTCAAATTTTACAAACCTTTGTTTTCTTAGGACCAATACTTAGTTTCTTCTTTTATTATCATGAAAATCAAGTAAAGAGATTAATGTGGTGTTTTGTAATTTCGTTATTTTCTGTTATGTTTATGACATTAAGCTGGAAAAATTTTTTAAATCATTATAAATTTCATAAAGAAACTATTTTACAAGGTTTAAAACATACATTATCAATTTTATTGATTTTGATATTTGTTTTGGCATCAACTTTGGGAATATTTATCTTATTAACAACGATTCAACAAAAGATTTATCTTCAGGGAACAGTTTATCTTTTTACACAATCTGGTTGGATAACTGGAATAACAATAGTGATTGTTGTTTCAATTATTGCGATTTTATGTCTTTCACAATATGCTATACATTTTGATTTTCATGATTATGATGATTATATTGTTATAGCAAATTGGATAAGAAAACATATTTATCTTTGGATGTGTATGATTATCATTGTTTTTTATGCATTTATTACAAATACTTCAACAGTATCTGAAAGTCAAATAACATATTATTCATTTTTTCATCCACAGGGATATTCATATGATTATAATCAAATTGATAAGGTAGAATGTGGATTTTATGGCAAAAGTTCTTTTTTTGGACACGATAAAGGCGATTTTTATTATCATGTTACATTAAAAGATGGAAGAGTAATAGCTTTAGATGATAATCAAACGCTACCACAATATGAAGATGAAACGTATAGTGAGTTAGTTGTTTTTGACAATCAAGTGATGAAAAATCATGTCAAAAAAATATCTAGTCTAGATAATCAAGAATACGCTTTATATGACCAAGAATATATTGATCGCTTTCTATCTATTATTGAAAATAAATAAAAACGATCATTTGATCGTTTGTATATGATGATATAATGCTCCTAGAAGATTTGCTTCGTTATGATGTTGGCATACTGTGATAATAGGTTCATGAGAATCTTCTTTATATTTGCTTCTTAATAGGGAAAATTCTTTTTGAATAGTTTTGATGAGTACATTTTGTTCACTTATTCCACCACCTATACAGACAACATCTAAATCAAGAATATAATCCAAATTATAAATCATAAAGGCAATTTGACGACAATAAGTGTGAAAGATTTCTTTTGCTTTATTGTCTTTTTTTATAGTTTCAAAAACAGTATATCCATCTTCTAAGCAATGTGTTTGTTGAGATATTTGATGAATAAGTTGATTAGCATTATTGTTAGCTCCAAAGTTTGTCATATGCTCATAGTTGAAGTCTAAAGGCATAAGAATACTTCCGATTTCACCTGCTTTATAACGAGAACTTGTTAAAATTTTTCCATTTATAATAATCGTTCCACCAATTCCACTTCCTAAAACAATGAATAATCCATTTTGAATATTTTTTAAACTACCTTTCCACATTTCACCTAAAGTTGCACATTTTGCATCATTTTCAATAGAAACAGGTAAATTGGTTTTTTCTTCTAGTTCTTCTTTGATATGATGACCTTTTAAAAAAGGAAGTAACGTAATAGCATGAATAATGCCTTTCTGACTATCAATTAATCCAGGCATACTTAAAGCAATTGCATCAACATTTTGTGCTAATTCAATAATTTTGTGATAGAAATCATGAATGTTTGTTGTTATTGTTTTATATTTATCCTGCTTTATACATTCTCCATTTTGATGATAATATCCATATTTTGTATAAGTTCCACCTACATCTATAACTAAATACATTTTGTTTCACCTCTTGTATTTATTATTTCAAAAAAATATCTTTGAAACAATAGAAAAGATATTTTTTAAAAAAAGAGATTGACTGAGTCTGATATTTTAGGCATATTATATATTATAGCAAATCAAGGAGATATGAAAGATGATTAAGACTTTATATTTAATGAGACATGGACAAACTTTATTTAATGTAAGAAGAAAAATTCAAGGATGGTGTGATGCACCTTTGACTGAATTGGGAGAAAAACAAGCACGTATTGCTGGACAATATTTTAAAAAGAATGAAATTATTTTTGATCATGCCTATAGTTCTACTTCTGAACGAGCATGTGATACTTTAGAGCTAGCGACTGATGGGAAAGCCCCATATGTAAGATTAAAAGGATTAAAAGAGTGGAATTTTGGTATTATAGAAGGTGAAAGCGAAGACTTAAATCCGCCATTACCTTATGGTGATTTCTTTAAAGATTATTATGGTGGGGAGGGAGAAATGCAAGTGCAACAACGTATGATTAAGACTTTAGAAGATATTATGTCTAAAGATGATCATCAAGTTGTTTTAGCTGTTTCTCATGGTGGATCATGTCGTGCGTTTATGAGATATTGGTCTAAAAATCAAAAGATAATTCTTAAGGAAAAGATAGGCAATTGTTGTATTATGAAATTTGAATATGAAAATGGAGAATTTAGTTTAGTTGATGCTATCAACCATGATTTTAGTTCTCTTATGTAAGGGATGTTAAATTCATCCTTTTCTTTATTTTAACATGAATAAGACTATGTTATAATAAAAAAACAGAGGTGAAATATGATGAATTTAGATGAATTATTGAATTCAAAACAAAAAGAGGCAGCAATGTACTTAGATTCACATTTACGTATTATTGCTGGAGCTGGAAGTGGGAAAACAAGAGTTTTAACATATCGTATTGCATATTTAATTGAAGAAATTGGCATTGAACCACGACATATTCTTGCTATAACTTTTACAAATAAAGCAGCTAATGAAATGAAAGAAAGAGTTGTTGATTTATTAGGAGAATATGCTTCTGGGGTACTTTTATGTACAATTCATTCATTGTGTGTACGTATTTTAAGACAAAATATTCGTGTATTAAATTATCCAAATAATTTTGTTATCATGGATGAAGAAGATCAAAAGTCTTTATTGAAAAAGATTTTTAAAGAAAAGCAAATTGATCCAAAAACAATAAGTATAAAAAGTTGCATTCATTTTATTTCATCTTGTAAAATGGCTCGTGTTGATCCTCAAAGAGCAATGGCAATGGCTGATGATTTTATTGGGGAACAAAAAAAAGCAGCTACATATGAAGCGTATGAAATATATAAGCAAGAACACTTTATGTTAGATTTTGATGATCTTTTATTAAAAACTTTAGAAATTTTTGAAAATTATCCAGAAATATTGGATAGATGGCAAAAGCAGTTTCAATTTATTCATGTAGATGAATTTCAAGATGTAGGAGAAATTGATTATCAATTAATTAAATATTTATCTGGTCAATCTCTTTTATGTGTAGTTGGAGATCCTGATCAAACAATATATTCATTTAGGGGCTCTGATATTAATTATATTATGAATTTTGATAAAGATTTTTCTGATGTGAAAACAGTGATTTTAGATCAAAATTATCGTTCTACGAAAACTATTTTAGATATATCGAATAATTTGATTAGGAAAAATAAAAATAGATTAGAAAAAGATCTTTTCACAGAGTTGGAAGAAGGAACCAAGGTGACACATTATTCTGGTCTTGATGAAGAATCAGAAGCTAATTTTGTCTGTGATACAATAGAAGATATTATTCATAAAGTTGATGGTGTTAATTATCATGATTTTGCAATCTTATATCGTGCAAACTATCTTTCACGTCCTTTTGAACAAAAACTGATTCAAAGACAAATAGATTATAAAATATTTGGTGGTTTAAAGTTTTTTAATCGTAAAGAAGTTAAAGATGCTTTAAGTTATATACGTTTAATGGTTAATCAAGATGATTTATCCTTTGAAAGAATTATTAATGTTCCTGCAAGGGGAGTTGGAGCAAAGACTTTACAAAAAATACAAAATAAAGCTATAGAATATGGCATTTCTGATTATGAAGCTTTATCACTTTACGCTGATGAGATAGGATTATCTAGTCGTGTCAAAAAACAATTAAGTGAATTTATTCATTGTATAGAGAATGCTAAAAGTTCATCTTTACCATTACCTGATGTTTTTGAAAAACTATTAGTAGATATTGGTTATTTTAAAATGTTAAGAGATGATCAGGATGATAATCGTATACAAAACTTAATGGAACTTAAAAATTCAATCGTTAATTATATGAAAACACATCCTGAAACTGCAAATTTTGAAAGTTATTTACAAGATATAGCATTATATACAAGTCAAGATGATGTGTTTAATGATGAATATGTTTCTTTAATGAGTATTCATATGGCTAAGGGATTAGAGTTTAATTATGTGTTTGTTGTTGGATTATCTGAAGACGTTTTCCCAAGTTTTAGAAGTTTATCTGAAGCAGGGGATGATGGATTAGAGGAAGAAAGAAGATTAGCATATGTTGCTTTTACGCGCGCAAAGAAAGCTTTGTTTTTGACGGATAGCCAAGGGTTTAATTTTATGACAAATTTACCTAAAATGGCATCGCGATTTATTGATGAAATTGGTAAAGATCATGTAGAACATAAAGGAAATCCATCACGATTTAAAACAAATGAATATGTTCAGATGAGTCCATCAATGGAAGAATTAATAGGTAATAATGAAATCGATGATTGGAAACAAGGTGACTTTGTAGAACATGATGTCTTTGGAAAAGGTGTTATTATTAAAGTGAATCATGATACATTAGATATAGCTTTTTCATTACCTCATGGTGTGAAAACATTAATGGCACATCATAAGGCTTTAAAGAGATTATCAAATTAACAAAATAAATAACAATCAATATAAGATTGTTATTTTTTGTGTAGAAATTGCTAAAAGCATTGTATAAATATTTGCTTTGTGCTATAATATAGAAAAGGTTTCATCACCATATATCAACTATAAAACTATCTAAAATATATATAATGGGGTGATGAAATGAATAATGTATTAGATAGAAAT
>JAETUM010000027.1 GCA_021768625.1 Candidatus Stoquefichus sp.
GAATGTAGTATCAATACTACACTTTTTCAGCTTGCACAAATGAAAAACCAGAAGACAATATTTATTTGATATTGTTTCTGGTAAAAATATTGTCATCTTAACTTAATGACATTGGAACTTAAACATTCTTAATGTAATAAAAGGACCTTAAATAATGAGGTTCTTTTATGCTTTTATAGAATTTTTAAGAATTGACATATAAAAAAGTTTATTATATGATGAACTCAGTAAATGAGTTAAAAATATGATAGATGGCTATCCATCTTTTTTGTTTTATGAGAGAAGGAAATAGATATGAAGAGGATATTAAATATCAATATTATGGTTATTAATGCGATGATAGCTTGTGTATATGCAGCTTTAACAATTTTTTTAGCACCTATTTCCTATGGTGCTATTCAAATGAGAATATCAGAAATATTGGTGTTGTTGACATTTTATAATAAAAAATACATTCCAGGATTAGTTACTGGATGCTTTATAGCAAATATAGCATCTCCTATGGGATTATGGGATATGTTATTTGGAACTTTAGCAACATTATTAGCATGTATTGGAATATATAAATCTAATCATTTATTTTTAAGTGCGCTTATTGGAGCAGTAATAAATGGACTTATTATAGGTGGTGAGTTATATTTAATATTACAGTTACCATTTGTGATAAATGCTATTTATGTTTTTATTGGAGAATATGCTGTTTTGATGATAGGAGCTTTATTATTTCAAGTTATTGAGAAAAATAGTGAATTTATGAAGAAATATATTTTATAAAAAGTTTGAAAGGGACATATTAAATACATAAAAAGCACTTAATATATATATGAGAGGTGGAAAAATGAAGCTAACAGGAAAGATGAGAGACTTAACTTTAAAAAATGCTATGATTTTATCATCATATATTGCGTTATTGATTTTAGGAGTTATCTATTTTAAAAATATTTTATTTTTTATTGGAAAGATATTTGATATTATTCAACCATTTATTTTAGGATTTGTACTGGCTTTTATTTTAAATATTCCAATGAAATTCCTTATTAAAAAATTGCCAATACAAGATGAAAAAAGGAAAAAAATTGTTTCTGCAATACTATCTGTGTTTTTATTTTTCTTTATTGTTTTTATTGTCGTAATTATTGTTATGCCACAAGTCATAGACAATATTAAGTCATTTGTTGAAAATTTACCAAATGCTTTAAAACAAATAGAAGAATGGATAGATTATCTATTATCACAAGTGCAGTTATCACCAGAAGTTGTTACAAAAATAGAAGAATTTCAAACAGATTTTGGAAATACTATTATTAGTAAATTTACTTCATGGGTACCAAGTATTGCTATTGGTTTTACTCATTTTACATCAAAAATTGTTAATATATTTATGGGTCTTGTTATGGCAATATATATGCTGTTCTCTAAAGATAAGCTTATAAGACAAATGGAGAAATTGGGACAAGCATTTTTAAAAGAAAATCAAATGAATCAATTAAAATCTGGTATACATTTAGTATCTACAACTTTTGAAAACTTCTTAGCAGGACAATTGACTGAATCAATAATTATTGGTGTATTATGTTACATTGGTTGTATCTTCTTAGATATACCATATGCCTCTATTGCTGCAATTGTTATTGGATTTACAAATGTTATTCCATATTTTGGACCTATTATTGGGGCTGCACTTTCATCAATTCTTATTTTCTTTGTTTCTCCAATTAAAACAATTATATTTTTAATATTTAGTACTCTTTTACAACAATTTGAATCCAATTTAATATATCCACATGTTGTTGGAGGATCTATTGGATTATCAGCGTTATGGGTACTATTTGCAGTAAGTGTAGGTGGAGGATTGTTTGGAATACCTGGTATGATATTCGGATTACCAACGTTCTCTGTTGTGTATGAGTTATTGCGAAGATGGACTAATCAACGTTTAAAAGAAAAAGAAAAGTTAAAAAGGGAACAAGTAGAAGAGACTGTACCAGAATAATATGATTATGAGATTTATTTAAGTTTTATTTTATTGTAATAAAAAAGACGATGTTATTTGTATAACACTGTCTTTTTATTATGTTTTTTAAATTGCTCTTGTGTATTGTTTTAACCATACTTGTTCTTCGTCTGTTAGATATGGAGATATTGTTTGATAAACAGTTTGATGATAATTATTAAGCCATTGCTTTTCTTTATATGTTAAAAGAGAAACATCAATACCATCTAAATCAATAGGAACAAGTGTTAAGACTTCAAAATGTAAGAATTGTCCATATTCATTTTCATTACCTTCTACACAAAGAAGTTCATTTTCTAAACGAATTCCATATTGACCCTCTAAATAAATACCAGGTTCATCAGTAACAATCATACCTGCTTCAAATACACACTCTTCTCCTTGAAACTTAGGACGTGGACGAATACCATGAGGGCCTTCATGTACATTTAAGAAATGACCAACACCATGACCAGTTCCACATTGATAATCTATATCCTCGCTCCACATTGGTTGTCTGGCTAAAATATCTAAGTTTTGTCCAGTGCATCCATATAAGAATGAAGCATTTTGTAATGCTAACATACCTTGAAGAACCATTGTAAAATGTTTCTTTTGAATATCAGAAACTTCTCCTAAAATATATGTTCTTGTCATGTCAGTTGTTCCATCTAAATATTGAGAACCACAATCAATCAAAAGCATACCATCTTTATCAATAGCAGAATGATCTTCTTTAGTTGCATGATAATGCATTAATGCTGCATTTTCATTAAAAGCACAGATTGTTGTAAAACTTGAATCTATAAATAATTCTTGTTGTTCTTTAAATTCAAGAATTTTATCAGCAATACTTACTTCATTCATTTCAACTTTTCCATAGTTTTGTTTTAACCAATACATAAATTTAGTTGTAGCAATAGAATCTTTTAAATGAGCATTTTTTGTATTCTTGATTTCTATTTCATTCTTAATAGCCTTAAAAGCTTGTGATGGATTCATTCCATCAACAATTTCACAAGATATTTGATTAAATAATTGATAATTAACAGAAACAGTATTTAATAAAGTTCTTCCCTTTAAAGATGTAACATCATCATAAATTTGTGAATAATCCTTAATAATAACATTTTCATTTTTATAAAAATCAATCATATTTTGATTATATGCTTTTGACTGTAAATAAAGATAAGATTGATCTAATGTTATTAATGCAAAAGCTAATGCAGTAGGAGAAGATGGAATATCACTTCCTCTTAAATTAAAAATCCAAGCAATATCATCTAAAGTTGTAATGACATGAGACTCACAGCTATTCTCTTTCATATACTCTTGAATAATTTCAATTTTTTCATGAGTAGATAAGCCATGATATTTTATATCATAGATATAAGCTTCCTGACATGATCTAGCAGGCCTGTCAGTCCAAAAATCTTGTAATAAGTCAATACATTGAATTTGATAATCTTTATCAATTGTTTCTTCCATTTGTAAAACGAACTGACAGTTCATAGTTTGTCCATCGAAAGCAATAACATCTCCATCTTTAATATCTTGATTTAAGAATTCTAATAAAGTAGGAACACCTTTTTGAGCCATTTTCATTAATGTAATACCATCTTCCAATTGTTTAGCTGCTTGAATAAAGTATCTTCCATCAGTCCATAAATAAGCAGCATCTTGTTTAACAAGTAGAGTACCTGCACTACCATTAAATCCACTTAAGTATGCTCTTGCTTGATAAAATGCTCCAACATTTTCAGATTGATGATCATCATCAGTTGGAACAATATAATAATCAATATTTTTTTCTTTTAATAATTTTTGAAATTCTTTTATCATATTTTATCACCCTACATAACTTTAACATAATTTTAGATAAAAGATAAGAATTATGATAAAATAAGAGAAATATTTTATATAAAAAGTGAATGCAACTTCAAGTTGACAAAAAGCAAGACAATGTTGGTAGAGGTTATCATATATATTGTGTATGGTTAAAGAGAGGTGAAAAGTATGAATTTTGGAATGAAATTACAATTATTAAGAAAAGAGAAAGGAATGTCTCAAGAAGTATTAGCAGAAAAGCTTAATGTTTCAAGACAAGCAGTCAGTAAATGGGAAACAGGTGAAGGATATCCAGAAGTTGAAAAATTAATCTTAATGAGTTCTTTATTAAATGTTTCATTAGATTATCTTATGAAAGATACAAACGAAACGAATCTTCAAAATCAAGAAAAGTATTTTTGTTCTCATCAAGAAATCATGGAATATATAAAATATAAAAAATCTTTTGCGTTAAAAGTAGCATTAGCAGTTGCAATTATTATATTATCTGTCATCATACCTATACAATTAGATGGTTCATCATTATCAACATTTCAAATGTTAATCATGATAGCTATAGCAGTAGGGATTCTTATTATTGCAGGGTTGTCATCAGAAAAATATAAGAAATTAGAAAAAGAAGAAATTAATATGAGCTATGAAGATTTACGAACATTACAAGAACAATATATAAAGTTTCAATCAAGATTTAGAATTATTATTGTATTTGCAGTATGCCTTATTATCGTATCAGTGGCTATTGTTACTCTTTTATCAGATAAGTCAGGATTCATAGAGAAAATAGGAATTACACAATTATTATTATGTGGTGCTATTTCTGTGTTTTTATTTATCATTATAGGAATTGAGAATAGTATGTATCAATTTCTTATTCAAAACCATGAGTATATTATCAAAAAGGAAGAAGAGGATTCTTCATTATTTGCATTAACAATGCCTTTAGCAGCAATGATATATCTTATGTTAGGTTTTATATTTGAGTATTGGCACCCAGGATGGATTATTTTTCCATTAACAGCTATCATAACAATGATATTAGAAAAGTATAAATGATGGTAAAAAACTTTTTGTTTTAAGTGTATAATAGATTTATATATGAAAAGGAGAAGTTTATGGATAGAAAGTGGGATTTAAAAAAATTATATACATCGTTTGAGGATAAACAATTAATTCAAGATATTGAAGAAGTTAAAGTATTATTAGAAGATTTTAAAAAGTATCCAGAATTAGAAAATACTGAAGACAATTTAATTCAATATCTTAAACAAGAAAATATGTTAAATAACAAAGTAGAACGATTGTTTTCATATGTTAATCTTGTTATGAATGCTGATACAACAAATCATAAAGCTATCAAATATGCTTCTATTTTAGAAGATATGTTAGCAACATTTGCAGATACAGATGCAAGAATTCAAAAGTGGGTAGCAAGTTTTGATTTTCAACAATTTCAAGATCAGTATATTTTAGAACACTTATATATTTTAAATGAAATGAAAGAACATAATCAATATTTGTTAGATAACCAAGGAGAAGCTGTTCTAGCAAGTATGAAAATTAATGGATCATCTGCATGGTCTAAATACAAAGATCAACTCATATCATCAATGACAGTATTCATGGATAACCAAGAATATCCATTAACAGAAGTTTTAAATATGGCTTATTCAAAGGATAAAGATATAAGAAAAAAGGCTTATAAAGCTGAAATACAATCTTACCAGCAAGTTGAACAAGGTGTAGCCTCTGCATTAAATGCAATTAAAGGAGAAGCAATTACAGTTGCTAGACTAAGAGGGTATGAATCTGTTTTGCAAAGAACATTAGTTGATTCAAGAATGACACAAAAAACACTTGATGTTTTACTTTCAACAATACAAAAATCATTACCAATGTTTGAAAAATACTTTCAGACAAAAGCTCAACATTTAGGATATACAAATGGATTACCTTGGTACGAAATATATGCTCCTATAATAGATATTCATAACGAATATTCATATGAAAAAGGATGTGATTTTGTCATTGAACAATTCAATTCCTTCTCTAAAAATTTAGGAGATTATGCGAAAATGGTTATTCAAAATAATTGGATTGATGTTTATCCTAGACAAGGGAAAGTTGGTGGAGCATTCTGTCAAAATCTTCATTGTATTCAGGAAAGTCGTTTTTTATTAAATTATGGAAATGATTTTAGTGATGTGATTACAATGGCACATGAACTTGGTCATGGCTTCCATGGTCATTGTTTAAATGCCCAAACTGCACTCAATGCAGAATATCCAATGCCAATTGCTGAAACAGCATCAACATTTTGTGAAACAATAGTGAAGAAGGCAGCCTTAAAAACAGCAACTCCACAACAACAACTCATGATTTTAGAAAATGAGTTATCTGATTGTGCTCAAGTTATTGTTGATATTTATTCAAGATTTTTGTTTGAAAGTCGTTTTATCCAAAAGAGGGAAAATGGTCCATTAAGTGTTGATGAAATTAAAGAATTAATGATTGAAACACAAAAGGAGGCTTATGGACATGGGTTAGACCATAATGAATTACATCCATATATGTGGACATGGAAACCTCATTATTATGAAGCAGATTATGCTTTCTATAACTTTCCATATGCTTTTGGTTTATTACTAGCTAAAGGTCTATATGCTTTATATCAAAAGCAAGGAGAGAGTTTTGCTTCGACTTATGAAAGATTTTTATCATTGACAGGAAAGATGAGTTTAGAAGATGTAGGAAAAAGCGTTGGTATTGATTTACAGGATGAAAATTTTTGGCAAGATTCAATTAATATGATTGCTGAAGATTTAGAACAATTTTATTGTCTTTTAAAGCAAATATCTTAAGACTATGGGTTCATAGTCTTTTTTCTAACAAAGAAATTTTTATGTGCATTTTTTCATTTGTAGTATAATAATGAAGAGGTGAAAGCTATGGATGATTTTTTTAGAAATGAAAATATAGAGATATTCAAAAAATGGATTTACTTTCAAATTTTAAATAATCAAAAATTGCTTTTGGAATCATATGATGATTGTCATTATAAAATGTGTTATAAAGATAAAGTAGCATACTTAGTGATATGGCCTCAAGGTATTATAGAAGAAACAATGAGTCAAGGCGATAAGATATTATTTTATTTACATTATCAATTTTATAATTTCTATTTTGCAAAAGATTTATTTTATCGTATGATAGATAAACTGACAGAAGAAATAGTAATATTAGATAGAAATATATTATTATGTTGTACAAGTGGAATGACAACAAGCTTTTTTGCAGATAAAATGAATAAGTATTGTCAACTTAATCAAAAACTTTATCATTTTCAAGCAACATCAATATATAATTTAGATGAATTATATCAGAATTATCAATTTATTCTTATTGCACCACAATTAAAATATAAAATTGCTGAATTAAGTTCAAAGTATACATCAGCATCTATTCAAAGTATAGATTCTCTCGTTTTTGCAACTTATGATTGTCAATCATTATTAAAACAAATAGAAGACTTTTATGAAGGAGAAGTATGATGAGTGAAAAACAAAAAATGTTAGCAGGACATCTTTATCAGCCTTATAGTGAAGAGTTATATAAAGATAGAGAATATTGTAAAGGTATGTTATTTGAATACAATCGTTTAAATCCTTTAGATAAGAACAACAGAGATCTAATTTTAAAGAAGTTATTAAACTGTAAAGGTGAATTATGTATAGAACAACCTTTTTATTGCAGTTATGGTTATAATATTTCTATTGGTGTTAACTTTTATAGTGATGTCAACTTAACTATTTTAGATAAAGCTTCTGTTCAAATTGGAGATAATGTCATTATTGGGCCAAATGTAAATATTTATACATCTAGCCATCCTTTTCATGAAGTTGAGAGAATGAGAGGACTAGAGTACGCAAGGCCTATAGTGATATATGATAATGTATGGATAGGGGGAAATGTGACAATATTACCTGGTGTCAAAATAAATCAAGGAGCTATTATTGGTGCAGGGAGTGTCGTGACTGATGATATTCCACCTTATGTTATTGCTGCAGGAAATCCATGTCGTGTTATTCGCTCCATTACACAAGAAGATGTGCATAAACAATGGTAAAAGAAGATGAATCGTTAAGAATTCATCTTCTTTTTCTTTTTTGAACGAGGAATAGGTGTTACGGATTCTAAAATAGAAATAACATTCTTGCATAATTCGGTGTTATCAATATCTAAAATATAATGTTCCTTTGCACCATCATATGGAAAGCCTGTAGAAGAATGAATCATTTCATTTTGAATACAATCAAGCATTTTGATATAAACAGTATTATCACAAACTAATAAAATAGGTTTGTCATTTACATAAACCATATATTCTCCAAACATCTTTCGATAACGAATTTCCTCGATATTTTTAATTTGTTCGCATACATATTCAATATATTCTACTGTTGTTGCCATGATGTCTTCATTCTAATATCTGAGTAGTTAATAAGTTGGATATGTTTTTCTTTTATATAGTTTATAACTTCTGGAGACCTTAATATATCTAATTCTTTCATTCTTAAAGTTGTATAACTAGACATATCGCAAAGCCTTTGATCAAGAAGAGCTGGATGACACATGATTTCTATAGTTCCAGAATATGTATTGAGAAGTTTCATAAAATAATCTAAATTCATGTTTTTATTGTAGAAAGTAATATCACAAGGAACATATTCATAATGATTTATGATTTGTTCTTCTTGGCGAATAGGAAGATTATATTCTTTAGCTAATCTCTTCACAACGTTGTGATGCCAAGGAAGTAGATGAACATGATGATGTGAATCAATATGTGTTGGCTTTTTACCAGCAACTTCAATAAACTTTTCTATCTGTGCTTTCCATTCCTTATATAATTCTTCTTCATCAGCGTGAGGATCACCATCTTCATAATCACAAGGACGTCTAAAATTTCCATTTTCATCTGTATAAGATTGAGCTCCATCAATAAGAGGTTTACCAACTGTTAAAACAAGATGAATACCTATTCCTAATTGAGGGAATCTCTTTGCCTCATTTAAGGCAAATTCGGCATAAGGCATATTCATCATACAAGTTGTAGATGTTAAAATACCCTTTTGGTGTGCTAATAATATACCAATTGTTGCTCCTTCACTCATTCCAAAATCATCAGCATTGACAATTAATTTATCTATCATTTCGTTTTCCTCCTTTTTCTTTATTATAATAAATATATTTATAAAAGAAAATCATTTCATTTGTATTTGTTCTAAAAATCTTCTTTGTAGTTTTAAAATATTGCTATATAATAGAAAAAGAGTAAGTTCCAATGAGTTTATAAAAAGGAGATGATGAGTTCTTGGAAAAAAGAGTCAAAAATAGTATTACAGGATATACAGGATTATATGGAATTGTTGCCAATCCTATCAAACATTCTTTTTCACCGATGATGCATAATACAGCGTTTCAAACCTTAGGAATTGATGATGTTTATTTAGCATTTGAGGTTAATGAGAGTCAATTAAGTGACTTTATAACAAGTGTAAGAACTTTAAATATTAAAGGTTTTAATGTATCTATGCCTTATAAAATAAAGATAATGGATTATTTAGATGAAATAACACAAGAGGCAAGGTTGTGTCATGCTGTTAATACAGTGAAATATGAAAATAATCGATTTATTGGTCATATAAGTGATGGAAAAGGCTTTTTTATGTCTTGTGAAGAAAAAGGATGGTTTATTCAAAATCAAAAAGTTGTTGTTTTGGGTGCAGGTGGTGCTGCTTGTGCGATTATTGTTGAAGCTGCTTTACAAGGTGCTAAAGAAATTATTGTTTATAATCGTAGTGATAAACCTTTTATAAGGGAATTGAATGAAAAAATAGAATGCCCTATTGTATTAAAATCATTAAGTCATCTTGATGAATTAAAAGAAGATTTAAAAGATACATATTTATTAATTCAAACAACAAATGTTGGAATGGCACCCAATAGTGAGGGATGTCTAATACCTGATGAAAGTTATCTGCCAAAACAATTAAAGGTAGCTGATATTATTTATAACCCAAAGGAAACAAAGCTTTTAACAATGGCTAGAAAAAAAGGACTTGAATATATGAATGGAGAAGGTATGATATTATATCAAGGAGCTGTTTCTTTTGAATTTTGGACAAAGCAAAAAATGCCTATTAAAGAAGTTAAGAAGGCATTAGAAATGGAGTGATAGAGATGAAAGAAATTATTGTAGCTTCTACTAATGAAGGTAAAATTAAAGAAATAAAAGCAATGTTAAGTGAAATAGGAATAGATGTAAAATCTATTAAAGATGTTTTTGATAAAGATATTGATATTGAGGAAAATGGACAAACATTTAGAGAAAATGCTTTGATCAAAGCACAAACGATTTGTGATTTGATTCATAAGCCAACATTAGCGGATGATTCAGGATTAGAAGTGGATGCAATGGATGGGGCACCAGGTATCTATTCAGCAAGATTTATGGGTCATGAAACAAGTTATGATGTTAAAAATCAAGCAATTATTGATGCAGTGAAAGGGAAACAAAGAGGCGCTAGATTCGTCTGTGCCATGGCATTATGTGTTCCTAATGAAGAACCTATATTAATTGAGGAATATTTCAATGGAGAAATTTATGATAGAATTGAAGGAGAAAATGGCTTTGGTTATGATCCTATATTCTATGTTCCTGAACTTGGGAAAACTTCTGCATCATTAACATTAGAAGAAAAGAATCAATATTCTCATCGTGCCAAAGCACTTAAAAAATTATATCAAATTTTAAAGGAGAAATAAGAATGAATCATATTGTTTTAGTTCATCCAGCAATTCCACAAAATACTGGAAATATTATGAGAACATGTGTTGCGACTCATTCCAAATTACATATTATTAAACCAATGGGCTTTTCTTTAGATGACAAACATATGAAAAGAGCAGGATTAGATTATATTAAAGATTTAGATATGCAAATATATGAAAATTGGGAAGAATTTACTTCTTTCAATTCAGGCGATTATCACTTTTTTACACGATATTCTAAGTTATGTTATAGTGATCAAATATATGTTTCTAAGCATGATCAATATCTTATATTTGGGCATGAACATGATGGTATTCCTCATGATATTTTAAAAGATCATCTTAGTGAATGTGTTCGTATTCCAATGGATGGAAATGCACGTAGTTTGAATTTATCTAATTGTGTTGCTATTGGAATATATGAAGCGTTACGTCAACAGGATTTTAATCATTTATCTAAAGTAGAGGTACAAAAAGGTGAAGACTTTATTTACAACGAATAGAAAGAAAGATATTGTTTTATCATTCATTTTAACAATATTTATTATAACTCTATCAGTTGTACTTACTGTATTTTTTAAGCAACTTTATTATTTTGATATTGATTATTTGAATATTCCAGCTATATCAGGTGTTTCTAAAGATATTATTCAAAAAAATTATGATATATTGATTCAATATCAGAGTATCTTTTTTAGAGGTACACTTGATTTGCCAGATTTTGTTATGTCTACAACAGGACGTATTCATTTTGAAGAGGTTAAAAGAATTTTTGATATGATTCAAATTCTTTGTGCTGTGACAGGAGTCATCTCTGCTATTATGATTTATCGTAATGTTAAAGAAAAAGAATATCGTTATCTAAAATTAACGACAATTTTCTCTATTGTTATTCCAACAGTATTAGGTTTTCTAGCAAGCCTTGACTTTGATAGAGCGTTTGTTATTTTTCATAAAATATTCTTTAGAAATGATTATTGGATATTTGATAGCATAAGTGATCCAATTATAACAATTTTACCAGAAACATTTTTTATGCATTGTTTTATGATGATTGTTATATTAGTTATAATGATGAGTGCTATATGTTATATCATTTATCGTAAAAAAGAAAAGGAAATATTAAAACATTGATGTTATTATAAAACACCAAAGTTTTTTAATTCCTTTTTTAAATCTGTATCAAATTTAAATTGAATACCATTAATTCCAATATCTTGACCAATAAAAACATTTGCTAATGAATCATCAATAAATAAAGATTCATGGGCATTTAAGTGATAACGATCTAAAAGTAATTGATATATTTTATAACTAGGTTTAATGATATGCTCATAAGCAGAAATAACTTTTCCATCAAATAAGCCAAAGAAATGATATTTCTGAAACATTTCTTCAATAGCTTCTTTATGAAAGTTAGATAAAATATATAATGAATAACCTCTTTCTTTTAATTGATAGACAATATCAATATTTTTTTCTATAGGAAGCATCATTTTTGTCCAATTTTCTAATACAAAAGTAATTTCGTTTTGATAGTGTGGATATTCGTAAGCAAGTTTTTCAGCAACCTCAGTTATAGTCATATGACCTAAGTCTAGTTGTATCCAATCATCACTACAAAATATAATTGTCATTAAATCTTCCATCGTTTTTTTATCATAATATTGATTTAAGAATTCTTCGGGATGGAACGATAACAAGACATTCCCAATATCAAATATAATGTTTTTCATGTTATTAAACTCCAATCAGATAATTTTTATGCATATTACGTATTTTAACATAGGGATATTTATGTGAAAAGTATTTTTTAATAATCTATATTCCTTACAAAAATGTTTTAAGTCAAAAAAAGACCTTATAATAAGGTCAATTAATTATTTTTCAAAAAATGTATAAACTTCAAAATGAGCTTGAGGATGATCACAAGCAGGACATCTTTCAGGTGCCTCCAACGCTTCTGTAACAAAACCACAGTTATTACATTTCCATAATACTCTTTCTTCTCTTTTGAAAACAACATCATCTTCAATATTTTTTAATAGTTTTAAATATCTATCTTCATGCATTTTTTCGGCTTTAGCGATAGCTAGGAAAATTGCAGCAATTTCGTTAAAACCTTCTTCTTTAGCAACTTCAGCAAATGAAGGATACATATCTGTCCACTCTTCATTTTCACCTGCAGCTGCAGATTTTAAACATTCAGCAGTTGTTCCCATCATAACAGGGAAGTTACCTTCTGTATAAACAGTTTCACCTTTTAATTCAGTGTTTAATAACTTCATTAATCTTTTGGCATGTTCTTTTTCTTGATTTGCTGTTTCTTCAAAGATATTTGCAATTTGTACATATCCTTCTTTTTTAGCAATAGAAGCAAAATAAGTATAACGATTTCTTGCTTGAGATTCTCCAGCAAAAGCGTGGATTAAATTATGAGCTGTTTTTGAGTTTTTTAATGTAGGCATAATATAGCCTCCTTTCTATGATTTCTTTTTCAAACAATTTTGACAAGTTCCATGAAATACAATATCAATATTATGAATATGCTCATCACTTTCTTTTTGAACTTTATCAATAAAAACAGAAATAAGAGATTCATCTAAAAATAAATCCTTAATTTCACCACATTCATCACAAATAAGATGATAGTGAGGAGTTATTCTTGCATCAAAATGGACAACACCATCACCGATATCTAATCGAAGTATTTTCTTTTGATTTGCTAAAAGATTAAGATTACGATAAACTGTTCCCAAGCTAATATCTGGGATAATTTTTTTAACATTCATATAAATACTATCTACACTAGGGTGGCTCATGTCATTTTTCAAAACTTCGTAAATGATTTCTCTTTGTTTTGAATATCGCATTTTTGTCTCAGACATACTTCTCTCTCCTTATTAATAATGATTACTATTATTTTATCATAATTTTCTACATTGTCAAATATTGTATGATACAACATAATAAAAATGAACATATTCCATGAATAAGTCTATCTTTAAAATACTTTGGAAAAGAGTAAGGAATGCCTTCAAGAATGTTATCAACTTGCATTAATACAGATAAACCAGAAAAAGAGAGAAAGAAACAAACACATGGATTAACAAAGAAAGATTGAAATTGTAAAAGTTGTATAGATCCTGAACTAAATTCTAAACACCCTTGAATAACACTTAATATAAATGCATTATCAATAAATGAATTTAGACTGTATCCAACAAATTGAAAAACAAGCATATATCCTAAAATAAAAATAAAAGCATTTAATGAAGAAAGAATACTCTTTTTTAAAGCTTCAACAAAAGTCATATGAGGATTTTTGAGATGAAAAAGTACATTATCAAATTTCATAAACTGTATATGATCTTTGTAAAAAAGAGCTTTTATAAGACTAGGAATGATATGACACGTATATAACATAAGTGATTGAGATAATGGTAAATTTAAAGAAACAAAGATAAAACTTAATGATGAAAACGAAGCAATAGATAAAAGATGTTGTAATTGATGAAGGTTAATATAGCCTAAATCATATGATTCTCTAATAATCTTTGCATTTGTTGGATAACCACAAAAAAATGAAACAAAATATAATGATGACATATGTGGCGAAAGATGAAATAGAGGAGTAAAAAGAAATTGAATAAAATAACTGAGTAATTGAAAAAGACCTAAAGATAAACATAAAGAAATTAAAATCATGAATGGCAATAATGATGGTAAAAGATTATTCATGACAATTTGTATAACATTCATAGAAATCTTCACGATTTGAAACATATTAATAAAAGAAAAGATTGTTGTAAAAAAAACAAGAAACAGAGTAAAATAATAGTTGGCTTTTTTCATAGAGACTCCTTATAATAAAAAAGAGGTGATATCGTGAAAGCAATACTTGTTGGTGTTGAATACGATCATATGAATTATGATCTTAATATATCAATGAATGAATTAAAGGATTTATCATTTGCTTGTCATATTGAGGTAAAAGATATTGTTATTCAAAAGTTAACAAAGATTTCGCCACAATATTATATTGGTAAAGGCAAAGTATTTGAAATAAAAGCTATGTTAGATAATCATGATGTTATCATTTTTAATGAAGAGTTGTCACCACTTCAAGTGAGAAATTTAACAGATATATTAGATGTAGAAGTAAGTGATCGTAGTGATTTAATACTACGAATCTTTGAATCACGAGCACAGACAAAAGAAGCAAAGTTACAGGTTCAAATTGCAAGATTACAATATTTACTACCTAGACTTGCTGGGATGAAAGAAGAACTTTATTCACAACAAGGAGGTTCTGGTTTTAGAGGTAGTGGGGAAAAGCAAATTGAATTAGATCGTCGTATTATTCATAGACAGCTTTTATCAGCACGAAGAGAATTAGAAATTATTGTTAAACAAAGAGAAACACAAAGACGACTGAGAAAAAGAAACCAAGAAAAAGTTGTTTGCTTAGTAGGTTATACAAATAGTGGAAAATCTTCTTTGTTGAACTATTTTACAGATAAAAAGGTTTTTCAAGAAGATATGCTTTTTGCATCGCTTCAAACAGCATCAAGACAAGTTATGTTAAAAGGAAAATACTCTATTGTTATGAGTGATACAGTTGGATTTATCAATCAATTACCACATCACTTAATTCAGGCATTTCGTTCAACATTGGCAGAAGTCAAAGAAGCAGATCTTTTGATTCATGTTATAGATTCTTCTTCTTATTATGCTGATCAACAGATTGAAACAACTTTAAATGTGTTAGAAAGTTTAGGTGTAAAAGATACACCAATGATTTATGTTTATAATAAAATTGATAAAAATCAATATTCTCTAGTTCAACCTCAGGAACCCTATATATATATTTCTGTTAAAGAAAAAATAAATCTTAATGAACTTGAAGATTTAATTGTACAAACTCTCTTTAAAGATTATGAATTAATAGAACTATTTATTCCTTATCATCAAGGAACAATTTTTCAAGAAATCCAACAAAAGTATGAATTGATTAAAGAAGAGTATTTGGATGAAGGAATATATATTTCATTTTTTATTGATAAAAGAGATAAACATTTATATGAAAATTATATTTATCAAAGAATAAACTAAAAGCAGGATTATACCTGCTTTTTGTCCAGATTATTTTTTATTGTTTGTAATATAGCATGAAAATTTTTCGTTGCATAATCAGTGGGATCAATGCAATATATTGGTTTATGAAACTGATTCAAAAGCTTAGCATGTAAATGAGCAACCTGTGGTGCTAAATATAAAACATCAAATTCACATTTTTTTAATTCTTCCAATGAAAGAGAAAGAATGGATATGGGGAGATTACCCATTTTACATGCTTCTTGAATTTCTTCAGCAAAAACAGCACTTGATAAACCTCCTGTACAACAAATTGCTATTTGTTTTATCTTTTGATAATTATGATGAATAAGTATATTATAAAATTCTTGGAATAATTCACAAGCGTAGGACAACTCAACAATAGAATAATGAAGGTAAAAAACTTGTTCGCCACTGTTTCTTTGTATTTCTTCTTCTACGATACCATTTTCCCAAATCATAACTTTACCAATTACTTCTTTCATTTGAAAAGTAAGTATGCGAGTACTTGAATCAGAGAAAGTCGTTTCAAAAGAAACTTGATGACTTTTATATGTAGAATGATTCAAAGAAATCCATTGATAAAATAATATAGGATATAATGAACGATAAAACTCTTGAAAAATCATAATATCACCTTCTTTTTTATCATATCTCAATTCAAAAAAGGAGTCATACTTTTTTCTTGAAAAGAAAATATTTTTGAAAATAAAAGATGCTTTAGTTTATTATATATAATAAATATGCTAAAATAAAATATGGTGAGGATATATGGAAAAAAGAATATTTGTTATATCGGATCTCCATGGACAATTTGTTTTATTACAATTGTTATTGGAAAGAATTGGTTTTACAGATAATGATGAATTATATATTTTAGGTGATATTATGGATAGGGGACCTAATAGTATAGATATTTACTATTTTGTTCAAGCTATGGATAATATTCATATGATTAAAGGTAATCATGAGATTATGATGCGTCAATCTATGGCTGCCGCTTTAAAATATAATGATTTAGATTCTGAAAGATCAAATCCATATCGCTTGTGGAAACAAAATGGAGGATTAAAGACTATTAATAGTATAAGAGAATATTTGCAAAAAGATTGTATTCCTTATGAAGAATACTTTGATTTTAAACGTACTTTTATAAAGGAATTAATAACTTTTATAGATTCTTTACCAAGTTATATTGAATTAGATTTTCAAGGAAAACACTATGTTATGGTGCATGCAGGAGTTGATCCTGAACTACCTATTGAAGAGTGCGATGAAGAAATTTTAGCATGGATAAGAGAATATTTCTATTTTAATGAAGCTAATCCTGATTACACATATATTTTTGGACATACACCATGTTGTTTTATTAATGATGACCATTCTTTTGATGTTTGGTATGACCCAGACTATCATAATAAAATTGGAATTGATGGTGGATTAGCTGTTGGAGAAAAAGGACAACTTAATTGCCTATGTTTAAACGATGGTTCAGTAACAGTTATTAAATATGGGGAGGGACAACTCAAGTGAGAAGTGCGTTTTATAATTTAGTTAATTTCATTAATATGACAAATATTCATGATGTGTTTTGGAGTGCTGCGAAAATTATTCTTCAAAATATATATAAGATCCCCAATTGCACAATTACAGAAGTAGCAAATATGTGTTATGTTTCTACAGCAACAATATCTCGTTTGTGTCGAAAACTTAATTATGAATCATTTGCAGATTTTAAAAATGATGTAACAAATAATTTGAATTTTTTTAATCAAGATGTGAAAAGATTATATTTTGATCACCAATTACCTGCAAAAGAGACAATTAATGATGGTAAAGAAATTTTTAATAACCACTTTCAAAATGTTATTCATAATCTTCAAGATACATTTGATAATATAGAATATGAGGATTTGATGAAAATTGTAGATAAAATTCATGATGCTCATAGAATATGTTTTGCAGGAAACTTTTTTACTCAATCTGTTTCTATGCAACTTCAAATAGAATTGTCTTATTTAGGAAAAGATTGTGTTTCTATGTATCCCCTAGAACAACAAAAAGAAATTTTTAAAACATTGGATAAGAATGATTTGATTATTGTCTCATCAATAGCGGGAGGATTCTTTGCAGATCATCCTGATGCTATACGAGCTATTACAAGATGTCCTGCATATACTATTGCAATCACACAACTAGAGACATTTGCATATAGTGATAAAGTTGATATGATTTTAAAGGTAGGAAACAATCATCATTCATTAATTGGTAAATTTTCTATCACTTATATATTTGAAGTTTTAGAAGCATTATATCATTTGAAATATGGATCAAAAAACAAGTAACTATGAGTTACTTGTTTTTAATGTTATAAATTGTATTTCATTTCTCGCAAAAAGTTTATATGGAAAAGATGTTGGACCAGAAAAACCATTAGAAACAATGAGAGTTGAACCAGATTTTTCATATACACCATGATTATAAGTCATTGCTCCCTCCATAGAAGTGATAGCACCATAGAATGGAATATAAATAGACCCACCATAACTGTGTCCAGATAATTGTAAATCAACACTTCCTTGATGTTGAGAAAAACTATCTGGTTGATGTGTGACACATAAAATCATATCTTTTTTATTTGTTTTAAATTTAGAAATATCTTTATCTTCTTGACATCCAATCATTGTAAAAGAAGCATCTTTATAATAAATAGTACGTGCTTCATTTGTAATGACTTCAAATCCACCATTATTCAAAACCTCTGAAACTTCTAGAGAAGTATTTTGATCTTTATCTCCTAATATAGCAAATTTTCCATATTTACATGAAATCTTCTTTAATGCTGCGGATATTTCTTTTGTATTAAATACAGGTCCATCATAAAGATCTCCACCAAATATAATCATATCAAAAGGATAACTATTTAATTCTTCAATAGCTTTATTTAACTTTGTTAAATTTTCTTTGTTATTAAGGTTTAAATCACTAATAAATGCAATCTTAAAGCCATTTAATTGTGATGAAATATTTTTATGGGTATATTCATATTTTTTAAAACCATAATCATTTGGTGAAAGAAAGTAACCATATCCTCCAAATATAACAATACTAAAAATAATAATAATTAAGATAAGTCGTCTAATAAATTTAAAGATTTTCATACCTTTTTATTCATAATAACAGGGATAATCATTGGATTTCTTTTTGTTTTTTGATAAAAATATGGTCCAAGAGTATCTCTAATAGTATTCTTAATTTCACCAAAAGTTGTTTTTCTTTTTAATAATGTAGTTAAATGACGACCCACTAACAATTCAGCTTCTCTTATCATTTCAGTACTATCTTTCATATATACAAATCCACGTGACATAATAATAGGCTTATTCAATAAGCAACCAGAACGCGAATCCATAGATATAAGAACAGAAACCATACCATCTTCACTTAAAATTTGTCTATCTCTTAAAACTGCAGTAGATAATCCACTAATATCATTACCATCAACATATATATCATCAACATGTATACGTGGTCCTAATCTTGCTTCTTCATTTCTTAAAAGAATAGAATCTCCATTTGATAATACAAATGCATTTCCTTTTGTTAAACCAACTTCTTCAAAAAGTTTAGCATGAATTTTTAACATACGATATTCTCCATGAACAGGGAAAAAGTACTTAGGTTTTGTTAAAAGTAACATCAGTTTTTGTTCTTCTTGTGAAGCATGTCCCGAAGTATGTAAATTATTGATTGCTTCATTTGTTAAAACACGAGCACCAGCACGATAGAGTTTGTTAATAACTTTACTAACACTTCCAGCGTTTCCAGGAATTGGATTTGATGAGAATAAAACTGTATCTCCAGGTTTAATAGAAATTTGACGATGTGTACCATTCGCAATACGACTTAAAGCAGCAAGAGCTTCTCCTTGGCTTCCTGTACATAAAATAAGAATTTCATTATCAGGGACTCTTTTAGCTTCGTCGTTTTTTATAAAGAAACGATCTGGACACTTGATATATCCAAGTTTTCTAGAAACTTGAATATTGTTTTCCATTGAACGTCCAAAAACTAATATTTTTCGATTAAATTTAACAGCTGCATCAATAATCTGTTGTACACGATGTACATTAGAAGCAAATGTCGCAACAATTAATCGTCCCTCAGTTTTTCTAAATTCTTCTTGAACACTATAAGCAACTTGTTTTTCACTAATAGAGAAGTTTGGAACTTCAGCATTTGTAGAGTCGCTAAGTAATAATGTAACTCCAGTTTCTCCTAAAAATGACATAACTTGAAAATCAGCAGGATCACCAACTGGTGTTAAATCAAACTTAAAATCTCCAGTAGAAACAATTCTTCCATTTGGTGTATTTATAATAATCCCTAATGATTCAGGAATAGAATGATTTGTTTTGAAAAAACCGATATTAAAATATTTTGTTTTAATTTGATATAAATTATCTATTTGAATAAGGGTTGTTGCATTTGTTAAACGTTTTTCTTCTAATTTTCTTCTAATCATTGCACAAGCAAGAGGAGAAGCATATATAAACTGAATATCAACAACTTGTAATAAGAATGGAATACCTCCAATATGATCTTCATGTCCATGTGTAATAAGTAAACCTTTAATTTTTCTTTGATTACGTTTTAGATAGGAATAATCAGGAATAACATAATCAATTCCAGGTAGCCCATCTTCGGCGAATTTAACACCTGCATCGATAATAATGATTTCATCATCATGCTCTATACAATACATGTTTTTTCCAATTTCGTTAAGTCCTCCTAAGGCAAAGACTTTTGTATCTTGTATGTGGTTTGTATTATGTTTTATATTCGATTTTCTATTTTTATTATAGGGTCCTCTTTTTTGAGGATGTTGTTTTTGAGGCATATTAGCCATAATTTCACCTTTCTTTCTTTTTATTTGTATTATACCACTTTGTCAACATTTTATAAAAAATGAACAAAAATGACAAGTCATTCTTATATGTTTTTATATGAATATTGTTTTATTATAATTTTATCGCTTTGATAATAATACTTAGTATTATTTATCAATATGTTTATGGAAAACAAAGATAAATATAACATCTTTTTTTAGATTATACTAGTATAATTCGCATATATTTTGAATTATATAAAAAATCATCCTTATATGAGGATGATCTAAATATTAAAGTATTTTTTTACAAGCAGCTAAGGCAAGTGAGTGAGGACCAATGTGACAAGCAACACTTAATGAAAGTGGGTCACACATAATTTCATGTCCAGGGAAAGCTTCCTCTACTTGTTTTTTAAACTCTAAAGCTTGTTCTTTGTCATATGTATAAGCAACCATAAGACGTGTATTTGCAAAATCTTCATTTTCAGGATCAATTCTATCTTTTAAATCTTTCATAGTTGCATCAATCATAATTTGTCTTGCTTTGATCATGGTACGTGTTTTTTGAAATGAATCAAGCTTTTCACCTTGAATTGTAAGGATAGGTTTGATTTTTAATAAACCACCTAAAGCAGCAGCAGCTGGAGTAACACGACCTCCTTTTTTTAAATACTCTAAAGTATTAACGGTAATATAGATAGTGGCATTCATTTTATTTTCCATAAGAATATCATGAATTTCTTGACCACTCTTTCCTTGTTTAGCAAGTTCAATAGCATCATAGACATCCCATTTTTGGGTAACAGAGATACGTTGTGAATCAACAACAAAAACTTTATCTTTATATTCATCTTCTTGAGCTAACATCAAAGCTGTTTGACAAGAACCGCTTAATCCACTAGACATAGGTATATGAACAATCTGATCATATTCTTCTAGTATAGTATTAAAAAAATGAGTGACTTCCCCAACGGCAGGTTGTGAAGTAAAAACTTCTGCATCATTCATTAATTTATTATAAAACTCATCTTGAGTGAGATTAATATCTTCTAGATATTCTTCTTGATCAATGGTAAAAGGCATTGGTAAAACAAAGATACCAAGTTCTTTACCTTCTGCTTGGGTAATACCACTATTACTATCGGTCATTATAGCAACTTTCATAAGTATCCTCCTTTATTGATAATCATATTTAGACATATTTATTTTATCTTATTTATGAAATAATGCAACTATTTTATAAATATTGAGTATAATATAACTGGAATTTTATTGTATTTTATTATAATATTGCCTTAGGAAGTGAGATTATGCGAAACTTTGATTTTATGAATTATTTTATAAATAAAGGACAACCTTTATTAGATGCTGTCATTGCATTCGTTATTGGATGGTATGGAGCAAAGATATTATTGTATATTGTTATAAAAATGTTGAAGAAATCAACGATTGATCCTATTGTTATTTCATTTATTAAATCTGTGCTTAATGTTGCTTTGAAGGTTTTGGTAATTGTGACATCCATTGCACAACTAGGGGTCAATATTTCTTCTTTGGTTACTGTGCTAGCGACTGCAGGTGCTGCTATTGTTTTAGGACTTAAAGATTCAATGAGTGGAGTTGTTTCAGGGATTGTTATATTAATGACAAAACCTTTTGTCAAGGGTGATATTATAGAAGTGAATGGATATATAGGAAAAATAGAAGAAATTCAGATGTTATATACTTTTTTGATTACCTTTGATAATAAGATGGTTGTTATCCCAAATAATGAATTATCTTCTTCGACATTTGTCAATTACTCACATGAAGATATAAGACGTATAGATATGACTTTTGATATCCATTATGATAGTGATGTGGAAAAGGCTAAAGCAATTATATTAGATGTTGTGGAAAAGCATACTCTTGCGTTAAAAGAACCAGAAGCTTATGCAAGGGTTTCTCAATACAAGGATAGTGCTATTTCAATAGCTTTACGTGTATGGGTAAAGACAGAGGATTTTTATGTTTTAAAAGATGATTTAATGGAAGAAATAAAAAGAGAGTTTGATAATAATAATATTGCAATTCCATATCAACAAATAGATATACATGTTCATAATCAAAAATAGTATTGCCTATGTGATACTATTTTTTAGTTGATGTTTTTTTGGATTAATAGTGTATGCTATTATTTTTTGAAAGTCGACTTGATATGAAACAGACTTATAAAATATTCAATTGATTTTATATTTAATTCTGATATAAATGTATACAATTAAAAAAAATAGTATGTTTTTTTTAGAAAAAGGCAAAAAATACGAGTGAAATTTACAAAAACAAAAAAATAAGTTGATTTTAATTCATATTTTATGTATTCTATTTATATTAAAGATATATTTTTATTGAATAAAAGTAAAAATATAGGCTTTGAATAATGAAAGGTATGATATAAAAATGGCTAAGTATTTATTAAAGCGTATACTAATTGGTATCGTTACATTGTTTGTTTTATCCAGTGTCACTTTCTTCTTGATGAAAGCAACACCTGGTTCTCCTATTAGTAGTGAGAAATATAAAACACCTGAAGCTATGCAAGCAGCAATAGAAAAATATCATTTAGATAAACCAGTCATAGAACAGTATGGAATTTATATGAACGATTTATTACATGGTAACTTAGGAGAAAGTATGGTCTCTGAAGGAAGAACTGTTGCTTATTTTATTGGTAATGGATTCCCAGTTACTGCAAAAGTTGGTTCTATTGCATTTGTAATAGCACTTGTTGGGGGAATTTCTTTAGGTACAGCAGCTGCTTTATCTGAGAAAAAATGGGTTAGTAATTTATGTATGTTTGTTGCAACAATTGGAGTGAGTATTCCTTCATTCTTAATTGCAATGTTATTGATTTTAGTGTTTGGGGTAACCTTACACATATTCCCGTTTGTTGGTCTGCGTACACCAGCAAACTATGTAATGCCAGTTATAGCGTTATCTTTGTATCCAATTTCAATGATTTCGCGTTTAACTCGTAGTAGTATGATTGAAGTTATGAAGCAAGACTATATTATTCTTGCACGTTCAAAAGGAACACCTTATAAAAAGGTTGTTATTAAGCACGCTATTAAAAATGCAATGCTTCCAGTAGTTACATATGCTGGACCAATGTTTGCGTTCTTATTAACAGGAAGCTTTGTTGTGGAAACAATATTCTCAATTCCAGGATTAGGTTCTACATTCACATCTTGTATTATGAACAGAGATTATCCTGTTATTATGGGAGTAACAATTTTCTTAGGTATTTTGATTATTACGTTTAACTTGATTACAGACGTTATTTCTGCTTCAATTGATCCAAGAATTAAATTAAAGTAAGGAGGAGATTACATGGATCTTAAAAAAGATGAATTAAAATTAACTCCGGATTTATTTGAAAAATTGGATGAAAATGAAAAAAATGCGGAGAAGATTGCATATGAAAGTAAAACATATTTTCAAGATGCATGGGTCCGTTTTAAACAAAATAAATTGGCTCTTGCAGGATTATGCTTTATTATTTTCATGGTAGCGTGTTGTATTATTATTCCTATCATTTCACCATATACTTATGATGGTCAAGATATGACAAATAGTAATGCAGGAATGTCTATGGCTCATTTAATGGGTACTGATAAATTCGGAAGAGATATTTTAGTACGTATTATGTGTGGTGGACGTATTTCATTGAGCGTTGGTGCTATCGCAGCTTTAATTGCTTTAGTTATCGGAATTATTTATGGTGGTATTTCTGGATATGTAGGTGGAAAAGTTGATATGGTTATGATGCGTTTTGTTGATATGATGTATTCTATTCCAGATATGTTATATATCATCATGATTGTTGTTGTGCTTGAACCAAGTATGTTTTCTATCTTATTAGGTATTTCAATATCATCATGGATGGGAATGGCAAGACAAGTCAGAGCACAAGTTATGACTTTAAAAGAACAAGAATTTTCACTTGCTGCATTTGTACTTGGAGCAAGTAAATCAAGAATTTTATTTAAACACTTGATTATTAATAGTATGGGACCTATTATTGTATCTGTAACAATGTTAGTTCCTAGTGCAATATTTAATGAAGCTTTCTTAGGTTTCTTAGGAATTGGACTTTCTGCTCCTCAAGCAAGTTGGGGAACATTAGCTAATGATGCTCGTCAAATTATGATGGCATATCCTATGCAAGTTGTTTGGCCTGTATTAGCAATTTGTTTAACAATGTTAGCATTAAACTTTATTGGAGATGGATTAGGAGATGCTCTTGATCCAAAGAAAAAGTAGGTGAATAAAATATGGCAATGTTAGATATAAAACATTTATCAACAGTGTTTAGTACTGAAAATGGGACTGTACAGGCAGTCAGAGATGTGACACTTCAAGTTGAAAAAGGAGAAATTCTTGGAATTGTTGGAGAATCAGGATCAGGTAAATCTCAAACTATGTATTCAGTTATGGGGTTATTGGCATCTAATGGACGTGTCGCTGAAGGAGATATCTCAATTGATGGTAGAGATATTTCACCAAAGAATTATTCAAAAAAAGAATATGATAAAATTATGTCGGATATAAGAGGAAATGAAATGGCAATGATTTTCCAAGATCCAATGACATTCTTGAACCCAGTTTTGACAATTGAAGATCAATTGATAGAACCAATTTTAAATCATAATGATATTTCTAAAAAAGAGGCATCTGAAAGAGCAATTGAATTAATGAGGAAGGTTGGAATTCCTTCACCAGAACAAAGAATTAAACAATATCCATTTCAATTCTCTGGTGGAATGCGTCAAAGAATTATTATTGCGATGGCATTAGCATGTAATCCAAAGGTTATTATTGCTGATGAACCAACAACTGCTCTTGATGTAACAATTCAGGCACAAGTATTAGATTTAATTGCAAATCTTAAAGATGAAATTGATTCAAGTATTATTATGATTACACATGATTTAGGTGTGGTTGCAAGCATTTGTGATCGAATTGCGATTATGTATGGTGGAAAGATTGTGGAGATAGGGACAGCAGATGAAATTTTCTATGAACCTAAACATCCATATACAAAAGGATTGTTATCATGTATTTCTAATCCTGAGGAAAAGGAAAAGAAAGAACTTCATCCAATTCCTGGATCACCACCAGATTTATTGAATATTGGAAATTGGTGTCCATTTGTGGATAGATGTGAAAATGCTATGAAGGTTTGTAAAATGTCTATGCCTGATGAACAAGAATTTAGTAAAACTCATTATTGTTCATGTTGGTTGACTCATCCTTTAGCTAAAGAAGGGGCGGATGAATAATGGCTAATCCTATTTTAGAATTAGAAAATTTAAAGGTATACTTTAATGTTGGTGGAGGTTTTCTTAAGAAAAAAGATGTTGTTAAAGCTGTTGATGGGATTTCTTTGAAAATCTATCCTGGTGAGACTTTTGGACTTGTCGGAGAATCAGGTTGTGGGAAATCAACAACAGGACGAGCAATTGTTAAAATTAATCAACCAACAGAAGGTAAAATTCTTGTTAATGGAGAAGATATTACAATAATTAAAGGTGCAAATTTGAAAAAATTCAAACAAGATGTTCAAATGATTTTCCAAGATCCATATGCAAGTTTGAATCCACGTATGACAGTTGGAGAAATTATTAAAGAGCCAATGGATATCCATGGTATTTATAAAACAAATGAAGAAAAAGAGAAGAGAGTGAGAGAATTATTAGAATTGGTTGGATTAAAGCCAGACCATATTCGTAGATATCCTCATGAATTCTCAGGAGGACAAAGACAGAGAATTGGGATTGCAAGAACACTTGCGTTAAATCCTAAATTCATTGTTTGTGATGAGCCGATTTCTGCGCTGGATGTATCTATTCAGGCGCAAGTTATAAACTTGCTTGAAAAAATTCAGGCAGAGATGGGAATTTCCTATCTATTTATAGCTCATGATTTGAGTATGGTTAAACACATTTCAGATCGTATAGGTGTAATGTATTTGGGAAACTTAGTGGAAGTAGGAGATAGTGATGAATTGTATAACAATCCATTACATCCTTACACAAAAGCACTTTTGTCATCTGTACCTATTCCAGATCCAAGAGTTGCTAAAAGTAGGGAGAGAATTGTTTTACAAGGTGAATTACCTAGTCCTATTAACCCACCTTCAGGATGTGTGTTTAGAACACGTTGTCCGAAGGCTATGGAAAAATGCTCTCAATGTAAGCCTGAACTAAAAAAGGTAAAGGATCGTATGGTAGCATGTTTCCTATATGATGGTGATAAAGAATAAGAAAGGAGAAAAACACAATGAAAAAATTATTAGGTTCTTTATTATGCTTAGCAATGGTAGTTGGACTTACTGGTTGTGGAGATGGTGGAAGTGATCGTGCAGACAAAACAACACTTCGTACTGCTAAAGGTGGAGACATCGAAGTTATGGATCCTGCTATCGTAGATGACTCAGTAACTGCTAACGTATTATGCCAAATGTATGAAGGATTATATAAGTTGGACAAAGATGGAAATGCTGTTCCTAATGTAGCAGTTGATATGCCAACAATCAGTGAAGATGGTTTAACTTATACAATCAAATTAAATGAAGGGATTAAATGGAGCGATGGTCAACCATTAAAAGCTGGAGATTTCGTTTATGCATGGAAACGTGCAGCTGCAATGGGAACTGGAACTGCATATTATTCTCAATTCATTAACAAAATCAAAAACGGTGGTACTGGTAAAGCTTTAAAATCTATGGATGATTTAAAAGATTTCGGAGCTGTAGCTAAAGATGATACAACTATCGTTATCACATTAAAACAAAAATGTGCTTACTTTACATCTTTATTAACTAACACAGTATTCTACCCAGTACGTCAAGATGCTGTTGAAAAAGATGGAGCTAATCCATTAAAGAGTGTATGGTCTAATAGAACTGAAACTCCAGTTAATGGTGCTTTCTATGCAAGCAAGATTGATTCAAAAGATGAAGTTGTTTTAACTAAAAATAAAAATTATCGTGCTGCTGATGAAGTTTCATTAGAAACTATCTCAATCAAAGTTATGTCAGATTCAAGTTCACAAACAAGTGCATTCCAATCTGGTGAAATTGATTGGGCAGATACAATCAACCTTGATACAGTTAATGCTGATGAAAGTTTAAAATCTAGCATTTATGCTATCGAACCATTTGTATGTAATTACTATGTATTAATGAATGCTGGTGATGAAAATACTAGAAAAGAATTAAAAGATCCAGAAATCAGAGCTGCTTTCGCAATGGCTATTAATCGTGAAAACGTTCTTAAAGCATCTGGTAAAGGTGATTATGCTTATGAATTAAATAACTTAGTTCCTAAAGGAATTCCTGATACAACTGGAGATTTCACTACTAACAATGGTAACAAATGGTCTGGTGGATATAACTTAGCTGAAGCTCAAAAGATTATGAAAGCTAAAGGTTATAGTGAAAACAACATGTTGAAATTATCATATAGTTATAATGATGTTCCTATGCATAAAGATGTTGCTCAAGCTATGCAAGCTTCATTAAAAGAAGCTTATATTGATTTAGAATTAAAGACTGCTGAGTTACAAACATTCTTCTCTAATCGTGATAAGGGTGAATTTGAAACTTGCCGTCATGCTATGACTGCTGACTTCTTAGATCCAATGGCTTACTTATCAATGTATTATGGTAAAGATACTGCTGCTAATACTGTTGATGATAAGAAATATGAAGATATGATTGATGCAGCAGAAAAATTAGATGGTGCAGATCGTTTCGCTAAATTAGCTGAAGCTGAAAAATATTTAGTTGAAAATCATTATGTAGTACCTTTATTTGGATATACTGATCCATTCTTAAAGGCTGCTGATCTTGAAGGTGTAACTTCTTCACCAGAAGGACATTTTGATTTAACTAGAGCTAAATTTAAATAAAAAGTTGAACAGGTGTCTTTTGACACCTGTTTTAATATGTTATAATAAGCGAAGAAAGGATGTGCGAAATATGAAAATTAAATCAACAAGAGAGCAAAATGAAATTAAAGATGTCTGTCTTAAGGAAAGATTAGAACTAATTGTCCCTAAAGTTTTAAAAGATTCAAAAGCTGATATGTGGATTGTTGCAAGTAAAGAATATCATGAAGATTTGGTTTTTGATTCTATAACACCAGCAAGTTATCTAACGGCTAGACGTATTACAATGTTAGTATTTGTCAAAGATGGTAATGAAGTTAAGAGACTATCATTAAGTATGCCTGATGGTGCACTAAATAGTTTTTACCCACAATATTGGAAGTTTGGGGAAGAAGAACAAATGGAAGCATTGAATCGTTTATTAGTAGAATATGATCCAAAAAATATTGCTATTAATATATCAGAAGATCATACATATGCAGATGGTTTAAGCTATGGGTTATATCAAACTTTCTTAAAAGAAGTAAAAGCACCTTATAATGAAAGATTTATGGTAGATCCAATGATCCCAATTAAAATAATGGAAATTAGAACACCCACTGAATTTACATTATATCCTGAATTAATGGATTTAGCATTCTCAGTTATTGAGGAGGCATTTAGTTTAAAAGTCATTGAACCAGGAAAAACAACTTGTCAAGATGTTGAATATTTTATGATGGATAAAGTTACACAAAGTGGGTTACAATATTGGTTCTCTCCTACTATTGACTTGCAAAGAGAAGGTCATGATGGAGTCATTTATGAAGGTGTTATAGAGAAAGGTGACTTATTACATTGTGATTTTGGTATAAAATATCTTAATTTATGTAGTGATACACAAAGACTTGCGTATGTTGCTAAAGATGATGATGAAGATATTCCTCAATGGATGAAAGATGGGTTTAAAGTCAATAATCGTTTCCAAGATATTGTTGGCGAATGTATGGCTGATGGAAAGAGTGGAAATGATGTTTTAATGGATGCATTGAATAAAGCACATGAAGAAGGTATTGATGCATGCTTGTATTCTCACCCATGTAATATTTATGGACATGGTCCAGGAACAACTATTGGTTTATGGAACAATCAAAATCCTATTCCTATTAGAGGAGATATTCTTATGTCATATGATACTGTCTATGCTTTAGAATTAAATATTAAATACATACATGATGGTATTCAATATACAATTTGTAGTGAAGAAACAGTTTCATTTACAAAAGATGGATTAACATTCTTATATCCAAACAGAGATAAGATTTATTTTATAAAATAAAAAAAAGAAGAATGATTTTAACTTCATTCTTCTTTTTATAAACCTTTTTCTTTTGCAAGTTGAATAAGACAATCTTTAATTTTTAAGAACGCTTCCTTTGCCTTTTGATCATCTGCTAAACAAGCATGGACGATTCTCAAATATCCTTCACCTTGTGTTCCATAAGGAGTTCCTTCATTAACAGAAATGTGAGCATGTTTTAATAAATATGCAGCTACCTCTTGACTTGTACCAAGTTTGGAAATATCTAACCAAGAAAGAATACCACTTTCTGGCTTAATAACTTTCACATGAGGAATAGAAGAGAAAACTTCATAAGCTATATTCCTTCGTCTTAATAAACGTTGATGATATTCTTCTAAAATACTCTCATCTTGTAAGGCTGTAATAGCAGCTTTTTGAGCCAATGTATTTGTAGCACCTAATACATTAACAGTTCCTCCATAATAAACATCCATTAATTGATCATCTGCAACAATATATCCAACTCTTAAACCAGATAATCCTAATCCCTTAGAAATCGAAAAAGTAGTAATAGTTCTTTCAAACATCCCATCGATTGTCATTGGTGCAATCATTTTGTTATCATCATAAATATGATCTTCAAAAGCTTGGTCACATACAAGAACTAAATCATATTTTTTGATAAAATCACATAAGTCGGTTAATGATTTTTTATTAAAAACTGTTCCAGTAGGATTATTTGGATGTGTGATAACTACCATTTTTGTATTCTTTGTAACACGTTTTTCAAACTCTTGAATATCTATTTGATATCCATTTTCTGGATATAGTGGAACATGAACGGCTTTTGCTCCACAAAGTTTTGCATTTAAAAAGTTTGATGGATAACTTGGATCTGGAATCAAAACTTCATCACCTTCACTTAAGAATGGTAACATAGCATATAATAAACCAGAATCAGAACCAGGTGTAATTAAAATGTTACGACTTGGATCAAGTTCCAAATGATAATTCTTTTTAATTCTCTGTGCAATAATTTCCCTTAATTTTCTATCTCCCATAGGCATAGTATAATGTGAAGGGAAACCGCTCTTGATTTCATCAATCATGGTTTTCTCAACAGATGCAGGTATAGATGGATCAGGAAAGAAAGGATCTGCCCATGACATCATTGTATAACCTTGTGCAATAAGATTTCCAACATTTTCTCCCACATCAGCTTTTGTAACTTTTGTAAAAAGACCGCCTTGTAAATCTCCAAAACGATGATTCATTTTATCTTTAACACTCATTGCTTTTCTCCTTTACATTATTTGAAATTAATTTCAATAAAACTTCAACTTGTTTTTCCATCATTGTAAGAGATACAAATTCATATGGGCCATGACAATTATATCCGCCTGTACCTAAGTTAGGACATGGAAGCCCCATATATGTTAATCTAGCACCATCAGTTCCACCACGAATAGGGATAGTATTTGGTTCAATACCACAATCAGATAATGCTTGTTTTGCATAATCAACTATATACATATGATCTAACATATGTTCTTTCATATTTAAATAACTTTGTTCAATCTTAACTTCAACAATAGCATATCCATATTTTTTATTTAAGAAATCAGCAATATCATTAAAATTTTGACATTGTTTTTTAGCAAGTTCTAAGTCGTGGTTTCTAATGATATATTCCATTGTTGTTTCTTCACAGTTACCATTTAAATCATGTAAATGATTAAATCCTTCATAGTCAGATGTAGATTCAGGTCTTTCATGGACAGGAAGTAAACTATCAAACTCATATGCGACTCTTAAAGAGTTAATCATTTTATTCTTTGCATATCCAGGATGAATGCTCCTTCCATGAATATAAACTGTTGCACTAAATGCATTAAAGTTTTCATATTCAAGTTCTGCAATATTACCACCATCTATTGTATAAGCATAGTCGGCATTAAACTTTTGAACATCAAAGCAATCAGTCCCACGTCCAACTTCCTCATCAGGAGTGAATGCTATTTTTATATCGTTATGTTTGAACTCAGGATGTTGCTGAATGTATTGAGCAACTTGCATAATAATAGCAATACCAGCTTTATCATCAGCTCCTAAAAGAGTTGTTCCATCAGTAGTTATTAACGTATGATGTATCAATCCTAATAAGTCAGGAAACTCTTGAGGATCTAGTACGAGTTTTTTTTCTTTATTAAGGAGAATGCAGTCTCCCTGATAATTTTCGATGATATTTGTATGAATATCTTTACCAGAAGCATCTGGTGAAGTGTCCATATGGGCAATAAATCCAATCACGTCGCCTATATTTCCATTGTTTGAAGGAATTGTTGCATAAACAATTCCAGATGGATCTAGTTCAACTTTTTTAATTCCCAAGGAAATAATTTCATCTTTTAAGTATTCAGCAAGCTTTAATTGCTTTTGTGACGAAGGGGTCGTATTTGATTGTGGATCAGATTGAGTATCAAAACTCACATATTTTAAAAATCTTTCTTTTATATTCATTTTATAACCTCGCTTTCTTTTCTATTATACATGGAAAATTGATATTTATCTATGCTATAATAAAACAAAGGAGAAGATAATTATGAATCAAACAATTAAAGAACTATATGCACGTAAATCAGTAAGAGTTTATACTGATGAACCAATTACTAAAGAAGAAAAAAGAGTGATATTGGAATCTGCTTTACAGGCTCCAACAGCTGGAAATATGGCATTGTATTCAATTATAGATGTACAAGATCAAGCAATAAAAGATGAACTTGCAAAAAGATGTGATAATCAACCATTTATTGCAAAAGCGCCACTTGTTTTAATTTTTTTAGCTGATTATCAAAAATGGTATGATATGTTTAAAGAATACACACCAAATGTTCCAAAACTAGAGGAATCAGACTTATTTTTAGCGACACAAGATTGTATTATTGCTGCTCAAAATGCTGTTGTTGCTGCTGAGTCTATGGGAATTGGGTCATGTTATATTGGAGATATTTTAGAAAACTTTGAAGACAATCAAAAGTTATTGAATTTACCAAAATATGCAGTACCATATGTCATGGTTGTTTTTGGAAGACCTACTCAACAACAACAAAATCGACAAAAACCACAACGTTTTGACTTAAAAGACATGGTTCATGTTGATGGGTATCAACAAAAATCATTAGAAGAAACAAAACAAATGTTTATGAAACAATCTCATAAAACAGAAGAAGAATTAGGGAAATATATAGAAAGCTTTGCAAAAAGAAAGTTCTATGCAGATTTTAGAGAAGAAATGAATCGTTCTGCAAGAGCAATATTAAATCACTGGATAAAATAAAAGACTATCATTTGATCAATGTCATTAAGTTAAGGATTTAATGACTGTTGAGGAATACATAAAAATGTATCCCTCTTTTTTTATTTTAAATTTTACAAAAAAAGCATTGACATCAACACAAAAGTATGCGGC
>JAETUM010000028.1 GCA_021768625.1 Candidatus Stoquefichus sp.
GTTATTTCTTTTTCCGTTTCACCTCACATACTCATTGTTGGTTCTGATTCTTCAACCAGTTCATCAGTTGTTTCTTCAACGCAGATAGCGTTGTTTTCTTCTGCAAGTTCCTGTTCGGTCAGTTTTCTGAAACTGTCCTCTTGAGGACAGATCCCAAGTGTTCTGCCGTTATCCCAGTTCATGTGAATTGTACCAAGATCATCAACATGATCTACTGTTCCTCTTGTACCGGGTGGAACAGCCTGTGAATCATTCATTGACAAAAGCTCGATTCTCGTTCCTTTGGGATAGCGTTCTTTGCATATCTTTGCTTCTCTTTCAAGTCTTAAAAATTCGTTCATCGTAAAACACCTCCTAAAAGTAAAAGGCAACTGACTTGAATCAGTTGCCTTTGTCATTTTGTTTAATTTAAATTTAATCCTTTTCTTGCTATTTTTATTGCATCAATAATTATTTTGAAATTCTTATCACTGTATAAATCTTTATCAATTATATCTTCAAGTAACATTTCGTCACCTAAAACCATACTTTTAGCAAATTGCCATTCCAAAATAGAATACAAACTCAGAAACTTCAATATTTCCATTATAAGTTAAGTATACTAAATAAGAGTAAACTATGAATTCTCTTATAAAATTGAGTAAAGCTCTTATACCATTAATTTTAAAGCTATATGGAATAAATTTTTTCATAGCTAACTTTAAATTCGATATAGTTTCATTTAGTTTATTTGAAAAAAATTGGTCAAAATTATATAATTTTATATCTTTAGCAGAATAAAAATCTTTACCTAAATCGTAATAGTAATAAAACTTTACTGTTTCTTTATTTTTTGTTTTATTTAATATTAGTTCTTGACCAAAAATGGATCGCAAAAGAAAAAATTCAAAAATACAATTAACAAGTACAAGTAAAATCATAAATGAATTTACTCTATATAGTAATGTGATTGAAGCAATAACACCTATTATACAAACAAAAGTTTGGCCTAAATTATCAATAAAAAGTGAGGAAGGCGATTGATTACTTTTATAAAAGCTAGATGCTTGATTATATTTGTTTCTGCCTTCAAGACTTTCAATATCAATATAATCCATATTTAAATTTTTTCTGAAAGCGAGTATGGCATAGCGCATTCTTATTATGTTAGAACTCCCTTTTAAAATTTCGCGTATATAAGGATCTAACCATGTGACTAGACTTAATACAAAACTTAAAAGTGCAATTACAAAAATCATCCTAGTTACTGTAACGCCTTCAGTTATGCATTCAATTATGACTTTTGGAATGTATGCTGTGACAATTGGTAATAAAACTTGTGCAGGAATTCGTATAAAAAAATAAAGTAAACTTTTTTTATCCCAACGAATCCAATTTTTAATTAAATATTTGAAGTTATTCAAAGTATCTCTCCTCTTTATATGTTAATAAATGTTTTTAAATCATATTTAAAGTATCATTAAATTTAGTATTCGTTTTAAACAGATGTAAATATGTAGATTATTTATGCAATAAAGTTAAATTTTCAATATTAAAAATAAGTAGTTTTTGCTATTAATTTAAAACATTTTAAATAGAAAGGTATTAAATAAAAAAGATTGATATCCATTTTATGATGGTATCAATCTTTTTTATTTAATACTGTCTTTATACAGTTTTACATTTTCGAGCAAAACAAAAAAATCCGTTATGTGCATAAGTAAGAATAAAACCGTTGAGTTTAATATTGAAATTGGAAAGAAAAAGTAGGTAATAAAAAGATATTATGCAATGTAACTTCATTTTCGAATTATATGTGTTAATACCGCAGGTATATAGAATATATTTATATATTTCAAAAGGCAATTGTTAGTATGTTGCATTATAAAAACTGTTTATTTTTATATAGTAATAAATTGTAAATACATTTTTGAATATTTGATAAGCGTTTTTTCATTGATCTGACGAATGGCATGATTTTATGATATTATTAACACAAAAAGTTAAGGAATTGATTAAATGAGATATAAAGTTTTACAAAAAATAGTAGATTTGCTAAATAGTGTAACAGATAATACCAATATAATAACGGAAAAAACTAGCCTTTTTAGTAACTCTAAATCCGAATTGTCGATTAGTTCAATTGAGTTGATCGACTGGATAACATTAATTGAAAACCAATTTTTGATTGAGTTTGATGATAATATGAATTACGTATCAGATATTATTGATAAAATAATAAAGGAAGGAAGAATAAATGAAATATTGTGATTCGTTAATAGTAAATATTGATGATATAGTATATCTATTTGATATTTATTCTTATAAAATAATCAGAATTAGTAGGCAAGAGTATGATTTATTTGAAGAAGTGTTGAATAACCCTGAAAAGCTTTATTCTTTATATACATCTTCAGATTTTAGAAAAAACATATTACCAGAAATATTAAATGGTAATTTTTTTAGAAAGGTGAAAATTGGGAATATAAAATATGATGAATTGTTTAAACAAACACCTATATTATCATTTACACCTGTTCATAATTGTAACTTATCATGTATATATTGTTATGCAAATTCCGGATTAAATTATAAAGACCATATAAAAATCACAGATAAAGATATAATTTGTAAAACTTTGAATTTTTTTGATTATATGTTTAAGAATACAAAAAAAATTAAAATTGAATTTGTAGGAGGTGGTGAACCTTTATTACATTTTAAGTCTTTAAAAAATATAATTTCTGTATTAAAAGAGTTTTGCGACAATAAATCATATTTATATAAAATACAATTGATTACCAATGGTACATTATTAAATAATAGAATTATAAATTGGATAGATAGTAATCAAATTAATTTAGGTATTAGTTTAGACGGAAATAGCGAAATTCAAAATGTCCAAAGACCATTTAGAAACGGAATGCAAACATATAATATTATTTATGAAAATATAAAAACAATTTTAAATGATAAATATGTTAGTAACCATACAAAAAGTATTTGGGGAGTAGTTGTGCTAACAACAAAAGTTGATGATATACATAAAGTTATAGAACATCATCATTCAATAGGAATACGGTCATTAGAGATAAGAATTGCAAGAGGTAAAGAAAATAGCAATGATGTTTTATTAAACAAATCAACGCTGAATCATTTCAAACAGTTGTATTATAAGTTGGTTAATGATTTTATTGATGATATAAATAATGGTAATTATAATTTATTGTTATCAATTATAAATAATTATGACACTTTTGGAAAAATACTGAAAAGATTAATAAATAGCGAACGAGTATTGTATAGATGTGGTGCTGGTAAATGGAAATTTGCTTGTACTGCAAGTGGCGAAATATATCCGTGTGATAGTTTTGTTGGTAATAAGAAATATTTAATCGCAAATATTAATGATTCATATCTTAATCAAAAATTGATAGATGAATTTTACAATACAAATGTTCAAACAATAGCAAATTGCACCACTTGCGGATTTAGATATTTATGTGGTGGAGATTGTTATTATAATTCGTTATTAAATTGTAACAGCATTAATAATACAAAAACTTGTTTTTGTGAATTGAATAAATATTTATGTTCATTAGCAATTCATTTAGTTTATGAAATGAAAAAAAATGATGAAAAATACTATAAAATAAAATCGATTGTGCATGCGAGGGAGATTATTAATAGATAAGTAGGTGAATAAATGATATGTTCAATATTTAATAACCAACAAGTTTTTTTAAGCTCAATGAAATACTTTTGTACTAAAAATTGTTTTTTACAAATATTACAAGAAAATAATATAAATAACTCATTACTTTATGTAAATGTTGGATTTAAATTAGAAGTTCAAATACATGATGATAGGTTTAGTATTAACAGTAAAGATGCATTGTTGCCATGTGCACATAAGGATTTGATTAGTTTCGGATATTCAGATTCGTTTTATAAAGAATTTGGGGTAAATAAGCGGCAGATTTCTGAAAATATTTCTCCTATTGTTTTAGTGGATACATATTATTTACCATATCGTAAAGAATTTCATAAAATTCATGCGAGTCATGCAGTGATCTTGGCTGGAATTGAGAATGATAAAATTTATTTAATTGATTACTATCCTCCTCATTATTTTAAAGGAGCTATTAGTATATCTGATTTTAAAGCGAGCAGAACTTCACTAAATCCGAATGATATAAATCCATTTAGCGGAATTCCTATAAAAAACTATTGGTATTTAGTCAATTTAAATTCTTTTTCACAAAATATTCTATCTGAAGTAATAGAAAAAAATCTTAGTGATATTGTTGATGTTTCTAATGATCCCAGTATATTGCGTAGAGAAAATGCATTACTGTATCTTTATTCATATTTTAATAAATTGAAAAACAGTAATAGTATAATTCAAATGAAAAATTTGACTAAAACACTTCATGACTCCTTGTGTGTTTATTATAATTCATCTAGTTTAATGATTGATTATTTTAATTTGTTAAAAAATTTAATGAATATCCCTAATAATGTAATTGATTCATTAAATCATCTTAATATTTCTTTAAGTAAATTCAATACATTTTGTTTGCATTATTCAATATCAAAAAGCAATAATTTGTTGTTTATTAATAATGAGTTTAAAAATTTGATAAATAAACAGTCTGTTTTTCTAAAAAATGTTGATTGTTGGTTAAATAGAAAGGATAAATTGTTATGAATGTAAAAAATTTAGATTATGAACTTCCAAAGGAATTACTAGCAAGAGAACCTAGGGAATTGTCAGGTAAAAAAAGAAGTGATTCAAAATTATTAGTGATGAATAGGAAGGATAATAGTATTATTTGTGATTCATTTAATAATATTGTTCATTATTTTAATAGTGGAGATACTATTGTGTTAAATAACAGTCAAACATTTAACTCTTATTTAAAAGGAGTTGTAAATGATAATAAAAAAATTGAATTTCAATTATGTGGAAGAAATAAGAATAATCAATGGCAAGCATATATTCCTTTGGATTTTAGTTTAAAAAAAGGAGATAAAATTAGTGTTCAAAATAAACTTACAGGTTTATTGATTGATAAAATAGCACCGCATGTATGGATAATAAATTTTGATCAAAAACAAGTCGTGCAGCTTGCTAATGAACTAGGACAGGCAGTAAATTCTCATTATATGAAACAGCAATGGGATATAGACTATTATAAAAATGAGTTCGCTTCTATTAATGGTTCATCAGAAATGCCTGCTGCTGGAAGACATTTTACAACTGATATAATTAATCAATTAAAAGCGAATGGTGTTAATATAGCTTTTATTACATTACATACAGGTCTGAGTTCCATTATAGTTGAAGAAGAATGTTTTGAAGATCATAAAATGCATAGCGAAGAAATTTCTCTTTCTAGAGAAAATGCTTCTATAATTAATAATACAAAAGAAAGTGGGCATAAAGTGATTGCAGTTGGCACAACCGTTGTAAGAACATTGGAGTCGATTGCTACAGAAAATGGTCAAGTAAAAGAATATAGTGGGTTTACTGATTTATACATTTATCCGGGATATAAATTTAAAGTTGTAGATGCCTTTTTGACTAACTTTCATGGGCCAAGATCAACTAGAATTGCAATGGCTGCTGCTTTTACTGGAGAAACTCTTTTAAAGAGGGGGTATAATAAAGCAATTGACAATAGTTTTAAGTTTTATGAATTTGGTGATGTGACATTAACAATATAAGGAGTTGAAAAAATGTTAGATTCAATTTACTTGCGTTCAGATAAAGTTATTAGTTTTCCCATTCAAAATGGATTATATCTTCATAATACTAAAAATGATAATTTTTATACTTTGGAGCAAGGCACATCAACCTTTTTATGGGAAAATTTTTCTGGAGAACGGACATTAAAAGAGATAATTGAAGAAATGATATCAATAACAAGACATTGTAGTTTTGATGAAATAAAAGAAGATATATTAGAGTTCGTTAATAACCTAATTGATGAAGAACTGATTGAAATTTCTAAAGATTATACAAATGAGTAATATTTTTTGTGAATGGAGGTGATATAAATGATCAAATACAGTAAACCTGAATTGTTTAAAATTTCATTGATGAATAATATTGATGGACTTGCATTAGCATGTGGTAGCAGTTGTTGCTAAGATGATAAAATAAAAAAGCAATTTATATTTACTCATTTGATATAATAGCATTAAATCTTAGAGTTTTCTAAGATTTAATGCTTAATTTGAAAGGATTATTATGAATGTTTTAGTATTAACAATGGAATTCCCTCCTTTATTTGTAGGAGGTATTTCATTATTTACATATGAAACTTGTAAATATTTATCGAATAAAGGATGGAAAATAACTGTCTTAACATTTGGTGAAGATGAAGAAAGAATTGAAAACAAAGATAATATGAAAGTATTATTTTTAAGGCGTCCTAATATAGTATTGGATTACGAAAAAGCATTTATTAATCAAAATAAGTGTTTTAAACTTGCCATTAATAATTTATATAATAAAAATGAAAAATTTGATTTGATTGTGGTTCATGGATATTTTTTAGGAGAAGCTGCTGTTTATGCAAAAAAAGCATTTAATAAGCCGTTAATATATCATTCACATACTGATTATAATCTTAATTTGACTTTAAACGATCATGCAAATAAAAATTGTGAGTGTTCATATATTTGTGAAGAATTATTATGTAATTTATCTTGTCGAATTATTTCTGTAAGCAAATATTTGACCACTCTTTTGATTAATAATTTTTCTTGTAAAAATAAAATTATTACATTACCTAAAGGTGTAGATTTAAAACTTTATAATGATTTTTCAATTGACAAAAGCAAAGTTTATCATGATGATTTTAGAATTGTTTTTGTGGGTCGGATTTCACAAGATAAGGGAGTAGAAGTCTTATTGCAAACGATTTCAATTGTAAAATCTAAAATTGACAAAAAAATAAATTTATATTTAATAGGGACAGCAATTAATTCTGAGTATTTAAATTATATTCAAAATCTTTGTAAAACTTTAGATATAGTTGATAATGTGCGTTTTCTCGGCTATAAAGATGCTAAGGATGTATCCTTTCTGTTTTTTAACAGCGATGTTGCCGTTGTTCCTAGTTTTGGAGAAACATTTGGTAAGGTTGTTATTGAATCAATGGCAGCTAAAACACCTGTAATTTGTTCTGATATAGGTGGTTTAAGTGAATTAGTTAAACATGGCTTTAATGGTCTCAAATTTCCTGTGGGAAATGTTAAACAATTATCTAAATGTATTTTAGAACTATATTATAATAAAGAACTCTATTCCAAAATTATAGATAATGCTTATGAATATGTATCAAAAAACTTTAATATATCAGTAGTTTTAAATGATATAGAGAAGATTTACAAAGAATCAATATTTTTGGAGGAAAAAAATATATGAATATACTTTGTGTGTCACCTCATCCGGATGATGTAGAATATGGTATTGGTGGAATTTTGTTAAAGTTATCGAAGTTTTACGATATAACTATTTTAGTAAATGAAAAATATGATTTAGTTGATAAAACGGATGAATACAATTTGAAATTGCGAAGAAGGGATTGCGAACATGCAAGTGAACTATTGGGTTGCAATATCGTGTATTTTAGAATTGATGATGGTATAGATGTTATTTCTAATTTGCTAAATAATATTAAACCTGATATAGTTTTTACCCCCTTTATTAAGGATAGAAATCAGATACATAAATTAACAAGCGATGTTATTATGAATGCAATAAATTATATTTCTGTATCAAAAGAATATAGTCATAAAATTAAGCAATTGATATTTTATGAAACCTTTTCATCTTATCATTTTGAAGCGGATATAATTATTGATGTAAGTGATATATATATAAATGCGAAAAAAGTTCTATTAGAACATAAACATGGTATTAACACATTACCTTCATTATTATATAAATTTCAATTATATCATCAGGATAGGGGCTTCGAAGCTGCTTGTTTATATGGGGAATCTTTGTTGTTTGAAAGAAGTGCTCCGTATTCATGGAAGGAAAATCAAGAGATTTTGATTGAAATGTTAAGTTATTTATTTAGGTGAAGTTATGGTGGAGTATAATCGTTTTAATCATGAAAATAAAATATTTAGCCATTCAAATTGGGAAATAACAAAAAGCATTATAGATGGCTCAATAAATCAAAGGGTTAGTCCGATATTGACTTTAGATTTGACAGATAAATGTAATTATAATTGTCTATATTGTATTGATAAAAAACTTGTAAAGCAAAAAGAGAATAAAGAAATTAACTGGGATACTCTTTCAAATTTATTAATAGATTTAAAACTTAAGGGTTGTAGAGGTATAGAAATAAGTGGAGGAGGAGAACCTACATTATATTCACATTTTAAAGATTTCTTATTGCTTTGTAGCAAACTAAACTTTAGACTAGCGCTTATTTCTAATGGCAGTATGTTATATAAATATATCGATGAAATAAATATCTCGCCATTTGATTGGATTAGAGTTAGTCTAGATGCGGCGTGTAGTGAAACTCATTCGTTGGTGCATAATGTTAATTCTGATTTTCCATTAATAATAGAAAGTATATCAAAAATATCAAAAAAACATGTTTTAGGAATAAGTTTTTTAATAACAGATTATAATTACGATGAGATATACAAAGCTGCAGTACTTTCTAAAAAAATAGGTGCAAAATATATTGAATTCAAACCTTTAAATAATAATTATAAATCAGACTATAGTACTAATGAAAAGTATAAAAAAGATATTATGTACCAGCTTGAAAAATCATATGCTTTGGAAGATAAGTCGTTTAAAGTATACTCGCCTAGTACATTATTAAACTGGCTAGAGCCTAATAACTTCGTAAATGACAGCTTTTTTTGCTTTGCAGCATATTATAGGAGTGTTTTGACGCCTTCTGGTGTCTATGTTTGTCCAAATCATCGTGGTAAACACTCTAATAATAAAACACCTAAAAGTGCATATGAATTAATCAATCTTAGAAATCAAGAGATAAAAAGCATTAATATATGCAATGATTGTAGTTCGTTTTGCTCACGAAAACCTATTAATAAAATATTGGACAGTATAATTAAAATAAGCAATAAAGATTCCGAAATCATTGATTATTTTAAATGGCCATGTGATTATGGGGAAGATGTTTTATGGATTTGATTAGAAAGGAATTTATGCTCGTTTACGACATAGAGTCACGTAAAGGAACAAAATATTATGAGCAAAATGGAATGTATTGTAAAAAAAATGATTTAGTGTATCATGATAATTTGGATAATATCAATGTATTTAAAAATATAATACCAATATCTTATTTTGAAACTATATTTAAAAAATACGATAATATGTTGAAAAAGAGAAAATTAAAATATGAAATAAAGATACATATTGAACAAGGAAAAAAAGAATACTTTATAAATGATAATCACTTTTATTATTATATTAACAGATATTCTATTAATTTTGCTATATGGTCTAATGACGGTGTAAAATATGACAGAGGATTTGGTAGTACTAATGATGTTGAATATATAAATAATTTGGAAAGTGAATTGTTACGATTATATAATGAAGCAACAGCAGAAATTAATGATTCTTTTTTTCCCGGTTATTATGATGTGGTTTTGGACTCAGAGGCTACAGGTTTATTGGTGCACGAAATTATTGGTCATTGTTTAGAGGCAGATATATATAACAATAATAAGAAAATTAATGATTTTTTCAATTTTGATAAGAGAGTATCTAGTTTGCCAATATCAATAGTTGATAATCCTAAAACAAAAACTGGTTATGGTAATTATTTATATGATGATGAAGGTACAATAGCACAAGAAGTTCATATGATAGAAGCAGGTTGTTTTAAAGAATTATTAACATCAAATGATTTTTCTGATGAGTCCAATGGGCATGGGAGAGCACTAAATTTTAATTATTCACCTATAGTAAGAATGAGTAATACATATATGTTGCCAGGAAAAACAGAAGTATCATCAATTTTCAAAAGTGTTAATCAAGGGATATATTTATGTGGTTCGGGTGATAGTGTAGGTGGATTTGATTTTAATATGAGATTTCCAATTTGCTATAGAATTAGAAATGGGAAAGTTTTAGATAGGATACCAGCATTAAAAATGTACGGAAATGTAAAAAATACATTAATGAATATTGCAGATATAGCCAATGATTTTAAGATGCTAGGTGGAGGTGATGGAGGATGTGGTAAAATGGGGCAGTGGCCTCTTCCTGTAAGTTCAGGTGGTCCACATTTAAGAATTAATAAGGTGCTTTTAATGGAGACATGATATGAGTAATATTAATTCAAAAGTTTTGCTGCTTAATTCACTAAATAGTCAATATTTGATAGAACCTTTAAGGCATGACGAAGATATAATAAGTAAATCATTAGGAATTCAAGCACAATACATTAATAATGCAATCTTTTCAATAAATGTTAGAACGCAACCAAAGTTTTTAAAGTATTCTGATTTTGAAAAATGTTGGTCTTTTAGAGGAACATTACATATTCATAATAGACGAGATGTTTATTTTTTTAGGAGTTTTTTAAGTCGATTTTGGTTTGATAGATGGGGAAAATATTTAAATAGAATCATAACTGATGAAGATAGAATGGATATCTGTAATATAACAATTCAATTTTTAGAAAATGGAGAAAAAGATAAAGCCAAAATCAGGGAGTATTTTATTTTGCATGGTTATTATAATGAAAATTTAATAGATACACTATTTTCGTCATGGGGTGGAATATTAAAAGATTTAAATTATAATAATAAAATAATTTATTCTGATTTAACGAGTGGTAACTTTAAATTATATACAAATATTAATTCAGAAAGTATGAATTATATTGATGATTTAATTTATCGATATATTGCATTTTATGGTCCAGCAACTATTAATGATTTTTGTTATTTTTTGGGAGCACCTATTTGTATAATAAAGCCTATTTTTGATAAACTAACGAGTAATTTTAGTTGTTTTAGTTTGAATAATAAAAAATATTTTTATATTAATTCACTACTACATAATAGTACGGATTTGCCAGAATGTTTGTTTATAAGTGGCTATGACCCATTAATAATGGGATATAAAAATAAAAGTCGTATAATTGAAGATGATTTAAAAGAAAAAATTATATTGAATAATGGTTTTATAAAGAATATAGTATTATTGTTTGGAGAAGTGGTGGCTACATGGAAAGTTCATAATAATAAATTAACTATTTCATTTTTGAAAAACACTAATGATTTTTCTAAAAAAATTATTAGTAAGTTTGCTTACGGTTTGGACTATATAAAATTCGAACAGATAGATTATATTTAATTTAAGAGGATATTATGAGAATACCTGAGACAGCTAAAATAATTTTTGAATCTGCAGAAATTATTAATATAGATAGAAAATCAAAAGAATTAGCTAAGTTTTTTTTAAACTGTAATATGGATAAGAATTCAAGAGTGGGAGTCCTATTAAATAGATCTCCCATACTAATAATTTCTATTTTGGCTCTAATGAGGATGGGAATTCCGTTTATTGGAATTGATCACTTGTTGCCTGCTAAGAGAATTGAATACATTATTGAAGATAGTAATCTTACACATATTGTTACCGATTATCGTCAAAATTTTTCTAATGGTAATAAAAATTTGAATGTTATCTATATTAACAATTATAAAGAGTTGGAAGTTGATAATGAGGATATAATTTTAAATGTTAACAATAGTATTATATACATGATTTACACCTCTGGCTCCAGTGGTGTTCCTAAAGGTATAAGTATAAAAAAATCTAGTTTTTATACATTTGTTAATTCTATAAATAAGATATTAAATTTTTTGCCAAAACAAAAAATGCTCTGCATAACATCAGTTAATTTTGATATTTTTTTATTGGAGAGTATTATCCCGTTACTTTTAGGTATGACTATAGTTTTAGGTGGTCAGAATGAAATAAGTAATCCTAAAAAAATTTATCAATTAATTGTAAAAAATGCTATTGATATCATTCAAATTACACCATCCCGAATCAGATTGTTATTGGAATTTAATTCGGAATTTTTCTCCAATACTACGATATCTAAAATCCTAATAGGTGGTGAACCATTGTCATTAAGTGTTTTACAAAATATAAAAAGAACAACAAACGCTGAGATTTATAATTTGTATGGGCCATCGGAGACAACAATTTGGTCAACTGTAAGCAATCTAACTAAGCAGGAGGATGTTAATATAGGCGTGCCTATCGATGGGACTAGAATATATATTTTGGGTGAAGGGTCTATACCTGTAAAAAATGGCGACATAGGTGAAATATGTATAGCTGGTTCGGGTTTGGCGGAAGGGTATATTAATAATAATAAATTAACAAAAGAAGTGTTTTGTGATAATTCAGATTATATTAAAGAACGCTTTTATCGTACTGGAGATTTGGGAAAGTTTGAAAATGAGAATCTTATATATTGTGGAAGAAAAGACAACCAAATTAAATTACGTGGATATAGAATTGAATTGGAAGAAATTGAATTCAATATAAATAATATATCAGGAATAGTAAATTCAGTTGCTATTGTAAAAAACGATTTATTATTTGTACTGTATTGTGGAACTACATCAGAACATACTATTCGTTCTAATTTAAAACAATTATTACCTCATTATATGATACCAAATTTTATAATAAAAATTAAAAATATCCCATTAACTTATAATGGTAAGATCGATAGAAAAAAGACATTGAATTTTTTAGAGGAGATTTGTAATGGAAAAAACAAGCAATAAGATAATTGAGATTGTTAAAAAAAATCTAAGCTATTCAAAAGATATAAATAAATCAAATGTATTAGAAGATATCGGCATTGATTCATTAACTTTTATAAAAATAATAATAGAAATTGAAAACGAATTTTCTTTTGAATTTGAAGACTCTGCAGTATCACTTTATGCATTTAGCACTATGCAGGATTTAATAGAATATGTATATAAACACTCTAATTGATTTTTATGACATATGTTTATATAATTTCGGATACTTCTTATATACCATTATCAATTTTAAATAAATACAATTATTTAATTCCTAATTGGATTAATAAGCAAATAAATGAGAATATAAAAAATTCGAGTATTGCGTATTTAACAGTAGTATATATTATTAAAAAACTTTTTTATATTGATAAAAAAATTCTCTTTAATAAAAATAAGTTTGGAAAACCTTTGGTTGATAATTGTAATAATATTTTTTTTAATATATCACATACAGAGAATTATGTTGCTTGTATAGTAAGTGATAGTTATGATGTTGGTATAGATATAGAAAATATAAAGCATGCCAATAAAAATATTATTGAGAAATATTATAGCGAATATGAAGAAAAGTACATATATGATGATTTGCATACTATTAATTATAGATTTACAAAAATTTGGACTATGAAAGAATGCTTTGTTAAAATGATTGGAAGCGGCATTACATCAACTTTTAAACATTTGGATACAAAAAAGTTAAACTATGATAGTTCATGTTTTTTCAAAACTATATTTGATGAAAAAATGGTTTGTAGTTTTTGTATGAATGGAAAAGATATCATAATGTATGAATATTATGATATTGAAGTCTTTATTGAAGTAGTTTTAAGAAGCCTGGAGAATGACTTTCAAATGTAATGGATAAAATGTATCTTTTTATGTGCAATTTGATTTTTGTATGATTTTGTTTTGCTGTATTCAGCGAAACTTTATTAGTGCATTAGAGTGTTTAATCATAATAATAAGCAACCGCTAAAAAGTGGTTGCTTATTATTATGATTAAAGTTATATTTTAAATGGAATTTTTGAAATGAAATACCAGGACACGATGCAAAATTATATATTTATAATTGGAATTGAAATACATTACTTGCTTTAGAATATTTGGTAGCTAATTTATACATTGATTTTGCATGTATCCTATCGTGCCATATAAATCTTCGACATATTTTTGAAATGGTCCATTCTTCATTGTCATTATCATTATATACTTCATTACTTATGATTTTCTGTGACTTTTCAAAAGTTTCAAAAGCCATAATTCTTTCTTTTAAAATATCTTGATTGCTTTCAATTTGAATGTTTATTTTACTGAAATAGAATTCATTGATTTCTTTGGTATGATCATATATTTCTTTAGGTGTAGAAGGCATATTTCCATAGAATGTTATATGCGAATTAGGATTTTTAATTAATTTATTTTCTATACTATTATATAATTGTTTAAAACTTAATGCGGAGTAAATTGATAAATCCTTTAATCTCTTATATTCTGAATAGTTTAAACTTGATTTTTCAGATTTAAAAATAATTTCAGTATCAGCATCACAAACAGATAGTTTAGTGGAATGCTCTTGTATCATATTATAGGTTGGATTTTCAAGTTTGCAGTCCAATTTTAACCAATTCATATATGAAATTATTTCTTTATTGGCTTTTTTTAAAGCTACATTTTTATTTTCTCCTCTTACAAAAGCACCTATATAATCAGGAAAATATATTAATGTATCGTTATTATTGTGCTCCCAAATATAATTAATTTTCATTTTCTAACTCCTAGAATCGTTATTTATTATTTAGTACGAAAATATCATAAAACCTTTATTTTGTCAATGATAATATATTGTAAATCTTTATAAGAATTAGGAGTTTACTGATAAGTTGTAGTTGATTAATATATTAATTGTAAAAAAATGTTAGACTTTATGAAAAGCATTGAGTATATCGAACTTTTTGTTATGATATTATGTCAGTATAAATATCTGTAATTTAAAAAATATTATATATTATAAATGTTTAATAATTTGAATTCTAAGTTTCCTTTCTAGTGAAATGATTTCATTTAATAAGTTAATAATCTTTTTATATGTCCTATGTTTTTTTTCATCACTGACAAGATGGTATTTGGCAGACAACATTAAGGTTATATTTCCTAAATTGGCGATATAAGAAGATTTTTTTGTTAAATGATTTAGGTTTCCGTTTTTTATGCAAATTAAATTGAGATTAGATAAATACTCATATAGTATTCGAAAATCGCGCTTATCAATTAAATCGCGCCCTGTTATAGTTGTTCCTATAAAATTGCAAAATACTATATGGTTTTTAAATCTGCAAATAGAATCTTCAAAAATTGACCTTGCAAGTTGCTTTTTAATATATGAGTAGTTAATTCTTTCTATCTCAATATTGGATTTTAATTTGAAATAATGATTGAACATTATATTGTTTTTTAGCCTTTTTAAATCTTTGGTTTTGGGAATTGAGTTTATAAAGTCATCGAATGAAATATCAAAAGATGTGTATTTGTTCATATCTTTTTCTCTTATATATCCTGCTAAGTTGATTGTTTGTGTTGACATTTCGATTCCGTATACTAAATATGTATGTGTTTCGTTTATTAATTCAATGTTTGTATTAAGTTTAGATCCATCAATCATCAATGCGACATATTCATTGTTTTTTATATGTTCTTTTAATAATTTAATATCATAATTTTTAAAAAAATTGTGTATTTCAAAATATGACTTGATATATTTTTCTTCTGAAAAAGTCAAACTTCCTTTAAGATATTTATAATTTAATCTTATATAATGATTAGTTCGTATATTAATAGTGTCAAAATTATTTGCCTCTAGTACTCCAAAATAGTTAGACAAAAAAGGATACGATCGCATTTCAGTATTTATAGATATTGGTAATTTCATAAGTTTACTCCTTGAACAATGGTTTAAATATAATACAATAACAGTAATGCTGCTATTGTATTTAATAATTGAATGTTTTTATCCAAAAAACTATAATAATTCTCTTATTTTTTAGAGTTTTATATATGTAAGCAGATGATTTGGAATTAGTATATATTATATATGATTCTAATAGCTTTTTTTTGAATGAAGTAAAATTGTTGATTAATTATTAAAATTTGAATTGATATATTCTTTCAAACAATTTGAACTTGATGAATTGACCGATTCTTTTGTATTTTGTTGTACTAAATTGGATATTCTATATTGCTAATGATTAGTTCTTTATTTAAACATTCAAATAGTCTTTCACCGACAAAGTTGAATGTCATATACAAGTGTAGTCTGGACAATTTAATGAGTATTATGATAATAAATAATGTAGCAATAATTAAGGTTTAATTTTTGTTTATTTTATATATTACCATTCACTATATGAGCAGGGTGGTTTGCATTTGTTAATGGGTTTGTTGTTATGATAATTTATATCTTAATATATGTGGGTTGTTTTTTAGAATATATTTAATAAAGAACAGATGAAAATTATGCATATAATATAATGTTAATAAAAGCTGGAGCTGATAAAGATGTCGGAAAGGCAGAATGGAAAGTTATGATTGACAAATAACAAAAGTTATATAATGTAATATGTCGACTTCAATATTTATTGACTATCTTTTATATATGTGATATAGTACAAGCGAAATAAATTTAACATAAGTTTTGTATATGATTGTCTTAAAAATCACTCTTTATAAAGTGAGAGATTTTTGAGAGACAAAAAATTAAAATTCGGCTTAAAATGGTGTGTTTCTGACGATAATACCTCCTCTCTGACTCCGTCATTTAAGGTTCGAATCCTTATACCTCTGCCACAGGCTTGGAATTTGGATGTTCTAAGCCTTTTTTCTTTGCAAAATTGCCGTAAATAGTCCAAAATCGCCCTCAATCTGCTACTGATTAAGGGCGATTTCTTTTTTGTTTTTTCTGTTGAGATTTTCTGCGAGACTTTCAGAGACCTAAAAATCTTTCATATCCAAAACCGAACGAGAGCGATTGGGAGCGTTTAGGTGAGAGACTTTTGAGAGATTCGTTTGCGACCGCTCGCAGTGCGAGATAAAGGGAGCAATAAGAATTGGCAGCGGTCATCATTTTGGAATACCTTCAGGTATGAACAAAATGATGGGCACCGCAACTGTGCAGAAGCGAGGATTTTATTCCTCGCCTTTACCATATAACCTTTGTGTAGCGACTAACGGAGCCTGCGTTTCCGCAACACAACACATACCACACTTTTTTACCAAAGTCCAGACCAAATAAAAATTTTACCTTTTTATTATGAGCGAAGCGAATAACAAGGTTCTCGGGACCCATTCAAATTTATAATTTTGTAATGAGTGAGGTTCTCATATTGTTCGTCATCAGATTTTGAGGTAGGGGTGGTTTAAATTCTGAGGGGGGTGTATTGATTTTTTAATAATGGTATTTAAACATAATAAGTGAATTAAGATAATAATTGACATGTTATTTAGATGCGTGTATAATAACTTATAACACCCCGTGTGATAAGTTATAGGGAGGTATGATTTTGGTTGAACAGGATACTTTGAAAAACATAAGAAATAAAAATCTTTCCGATATTTTGCAAGTGCTTCGTGATAAAGGTGTCTGTAGTTTATCGGAACTTACGGAAAACACTGACGGAGGTCTTACTACTGTTAAAAAATGTGTTTTTCAGGCGATGGACTATGGAATGATTATTGAGGGGGATATTGCTGATTCGACAGGCGGACGAAAGGCAAAGCAATATCTTATTAATGAGCAATATCAATATTTTTTATTCCTTGTTATAGATAACAACGATTTGATTTTTAAAATTAATAATTTTAAATTTGAATGTGTTGAAAGTTATTCGGCTCATTTTGAAATGAGTGAATTTTTCGGGACTGTTTGCAGGAATATAGATAAAATCATCAGCAAATATGATTTGGGAACTATTTGCTTATCCATGCCGTGTGTAGTTAAGGACGGAGTAATTTTAGATTGGTATTATAATCCTAAACTCAATGGCTTTGATTTGAAATCCGCTCTTGAAAACAAATACGGACTTAACATAATAATTCAAAATGATATGAAACTGACAGTTCTTGGAGAAAGTACAAAAGACAGACAGAATACTAAAAATATTATCACAATGCAGTTTGGTCACAACGGTATTGGTGTTGGTGAAATGGCAAACGGACATTTGCTTGAGGGCAGTGCAGGCTTTGCAGGTGAAGTTGGTTTTATCAATGATTTGCGTAAAAATATAATGAGCATTTCATATCCTGCAAAAATTGTCAGGAATGCCATTGTGTATTTAAATCCTGAAGTTATTGTATTTTACAAGTCAGACAGACAGAATCAGTTTAAAGAAATATTTGACAAAGCAGTTGCAGGTTTGCCTTATTACGCTGTACCGAGATTTGAAATATCAAATGACTATGATAACAGCATAATTGCAGGATTGATATTCTTAATAAACAAATATGGATATTTTAAGAAAGCAGAGGAAGAAAAATGAGTAAACCATTAAAAGATAAAACTTTTAGAGAAATACTTGCCTTTTCTTTGATTCCGTTTGGAACAAGCACCATTTACGGTATTATGGGAACAGCACTTAACCTTTATTTTACAGATGTTCTTGGGCTGTCACTTGCAATGACAAGTATTATATTGTCTGCCACAAGAATATGGGATGCAGTCAATGATCCGTTAATGGGAATGATTGTGGATAAAACACATACAAAAATGGGTAAATGCAGACCGTACATATTATGGATGACAGCACCGGTAATTTTAGCAACAGCGTTGCTTTTTGCACCGGTTAATTTCGGTCAGAAGGGCAATTTTATTTATGCAATAATTGCTTACCTTATTTATTACACGGTTTATACTGCGCTTGATATTCCTTATCAGGGTCTAGCACCGCTTGTATTCCCTGAAGATAAAAAGAGAGTTAAGGCTCTTTCTTTCAGTAATATAATCGGCTCGCTCGGTTCAGTTCTGCCCTCACTGTTATTTTTCACAATTGCAGGCTTATGGGGAAGAGAAAACCAGAGTATGGGCTATTTCAGCGCTGCACTTATTTTTGCCATTCTCGGCGGTATACCGATGATTTTTGCCTCTTTCGGCATAAAGGAAAAGGTGTACATTCCTCCTAAAAAGGAAAAATATATTGACGGCTTAAAAATTGTATTCAAGGATAAAAAATTTGTCTGCCTTGTTGTAGCATTCTTCTTTTCTGCTCTTGTAAATATGGGTGCAATGTTTCTGCCTTATTTTGCAAAATGGAATTGTGCAGGCGTTATTCCGATAGATGAGCTTTGTGCGTGGATAAAAAATACAATCGGTCTTGATGTTCAGCTGACAAGTGAAGGCTTGCTTACACCTCTTCTTCAGGTCGGCAGCGGTGCATCTTATATGCTGTCTATGGCACTTGTTCCGTTATTCCTCAAAAAAATGGATAAAAAAACCTTGCTGATAGGTACATCTGTTTTCGGTATTATTGCAGATATTGCCTGTTTTATTATCGGTGTTTGGATTATTCCTTATAATACTGTGGCAGGGGCGGTTACCTATACAATTTTAAGATTTTTTACCAACTTCCCAATTGGTATTATGACTGTACTGTTTGCCGCAATGTTCTCAGATGTAATTGATGATATAGAAATGAGAACAGGCAAAAGACTGGAAGGTACAGTGTTCTCATTCAGAAGTCTGCTGAATAAATTAGCAATCGCAGTGGGTAATGTTCTTATGCTCGCGGTTGTTGATAATTTCGGCTATGATGCTGATGTTATGTCTAAAATCACAAATAATCTCGCAAAGCCGCTTATTGAAAGTACAACAAAAGCTTCAATTGTCGGCGATGTTAACTATACTACGCTTTTGAATGTAATCTTTTTTATGCTTACTGCATTTGGTGCAGTGGGTCTTATCCTACAAGTTATTCCTATGCTGTTCTACAAATTTGATGAAAAGGCACAAGAGGGTAAATTAAAAGCATTCCGTGAGGAAAAGGAAAAAAGAGAAATTGAGGAACTGAATGCTCTGGCAGAAAGCCAGCAAGGAGTTTGATTGTAAAATGAAAAAAGTTATGGTAATCATTCTTTGTATTGTATTCATAATCGGAATTGCAGCTGCCGGTTTTGCCGGTTATGAGTATACAAATTTAATTGACGAAACAGAAATGCAGACATTTGAAACCAATAATGATACTTTCAAGGTTGCAGTTATTTCAGACACACAACTTGCTCCGACTGAACAGGATTTGGAAAAAGAGCCTGAAAAGGATTCTGTAAATTATAGTGTTCATATACAAAATCTGAAAAAGACATTGACGGTTATAAAAAACAATGATGCCGATATGATTTTATTTGCAGGGGATATAGGTGATTTAGGTACACGCTTTGCCTTTCAGACCTATGTTGATGCAATTGATGAGGTGTTTGGTAATGACAAGCCGATTGTGCAAACCATTATGGGCAATCACGATTTCTGGAATAAAAATGTTTTTACAGCAATCAATCATATAAAAGCGTTTGAAGATATTATGGAGCAATCCCCTTGGACACATTATGTTGTAAACGGGTATCATTTTATCGGTGCGTCACCGAATTACGGCAGTATGAAAAGCGGTTACAGAATAACGGCTAAATGGCTTGATAAGGAACTTGAAAAAGCAAGTTCCGACTCGGACGGCAAACCAATTTTTGTTATGACTCACAATCAGCCGATGAACACCAGCTACGGCAGTGAGGATTGGGGAGATAAATCCCTTAACAAAGTTTTGTCAAAATATCCGAATGTTGTCAATTTCAGTGGTCACGTACATTATTCACTCCTTGATGAGCGTTCAATATGGCAGGATGAATATACTGTTATCAATACGCAGTCCCTTTCCTATACCGAGTTGGAACAGGGCAAGGATAACGGAACGATTCCGCCGAATGCAAATGCTACGCCAATGGGATATATTTTGGAATTTTCAAATCATTCAATTGACATTTATCGAATGAATTTTGCTGACGGAAATATGGGATGTGAAGAAAAGGCAGATATGCTGTGGAGTCTCCCTATCCCTTATGAAAATAATGGCAAGTATACCTTTGATTCAAGAAAAGCAGAAAATAAAGCACCTGTTATAAGCGATACCACAGGAACAGCAGTAATAAATATTGATAAACTTGTTTTATCATTCGCAGCAGGTACAGATGATGATTTTGTTCATTCCTACAAGGTTGTAATTGATGATAAGCAAACAAAATATTTCTTCAGTGATTTTTATAACGGAATTAATACTATGAAGGATACAGTTGAGCTTGAACTTGAAAACGATGGCAGTGCACACATTTATAAAATCTATGCAGTAGATAGCTGGGGTGAGGAAAGTGAAAACTGCATAACAATCAAGAATAAATAATTATGAATGAGAGAAAATTTATGAATATATCATTTAAGCTTAAATATGAGGCAAACGGAAAACAGTTTACTGCAAATTCTGTTTACACAGAGCACTTTTCATTAAATGTTAAAGATGCTGATAATAAATTAAATGTAAGCATTGCTCCGAAAACAGAAATTAAAATAACTGAATTCACTGTTAAAATTCCTTACAGCTTTAACGCTGATGACAGAATTTTTGTTAATGGTTATCAGAGCTGGACGGACAGCTATGAGTATACACCTGACGGGCAAATGCAGGAGTTTTCAAAATTGACTGAATTTTTAGTTACCAAATCACCACTGAAGTATATTGGATTCAGTAAATCGGGTGATACCCTTTTTCATAAATTTCCACGAAAAAGCGGTATATTCTATGGCTGGTCCTATGCTTATGTAAGAAACGGAAACAAGATTGATATTTTTGGCTCTTTAAGTGAACGAAGCGGTTACACAATCATAACTTTTGATACCGAAAACAGTTGTATATATATCAGCAAGGATTTAGAGGGTGTAACCTTTAATAATGAAACCGAGCTACTATCATTTGCTTTTATCAGTGATGAATATAATAAAGCCTTTGATTTATATTTTGAGCAGATGGGTATTCAGTGCCGTGAAAACAAAAGAAGAACTGGCTACACTACCTGGTATAACTATTATGGCAATGTAAATGAACAGGTTGTTTTGCGTGATTTGAACAGTATTTCAAAGCTGGATACAAAGATTGATTGTTTTCAGATTGACGACGGTTATCAAAATGCAATCGGTGATTGGCTTGATACAGATAAAAAGAAATTTCCAAGCGGTATGAAAAGCCTTGCAGACAATATTCATAAAAATGGTATGGTTGCAGGACTTTGGCTTGCTCCCTTTGCAGGTACTATATCATCAAAACTTTACAGGGAGCATAAGGACTGGTTTGTTAAGGATAAAAACGGTAAGCCTTACAAAACAGGTCACAACTGGGGCGGATTTTATTCGCTTGATATTTACAACCCTGATGTTCGTGCGTATCTGAAACGTGTTTTTGATGTTGTGCTTAACGACTGGGGTTATGATTTGGTAAAACTTGATTTCCTCTATGGTGCGTGCGTTCTTCCTATGCACAACAAATCAAGGGGAGAGATTATGTGTGATGCAATGGATTTACTCTGTGAATGCTGCGGCGACAAATTGATTTTAGGCTGTGGTGTTCCGTTAATGCCTGCATTCGGTAAGGTGGATTACTGCCGTATAGGCTCGGATATTTCCCTTGGCTGGAAACCGAGAAAGCACGCAATCCGTGAAGAGGTATCCACCACACACGCAGTGTGCAACACAATATTCAGACGCCATCTTGACGGCAGAGCCTGGATGAATGATCCGGATGTATTCCTTTTGCGTGATAAGAATATTAAAACAGATTTTGCACAAAGAAAATTGCTTGCAAAAATCAATTCAACCTTTGGCAGTCTGCTGTTTATTTCGGATAATATTGATGAATACAGCGATGAACAGCTTGATGTTTTAAAAGATACATTTGCACAAAAGGATATAAAAATTCACCGTGCTGAATTTGTTCAGCCTGATATTGTGAAAATAGAATATACTGAAAATGGTGCGGATTACAAGTTTAAATTCAACATCCAAACAGGAGAACTTTATTCCTGAGTTTAAGGAGATATGTATGAAAAAGGTAATCGTAGTCTCAAAAACACATCTTGATTTAGGCTTTACCGACTATGCGGAAAATATCAGGCAAAAATACTTGAACACCTTTATACCTGATGCCATCAGCTTGGCTGAAAGTGTAAACACAGCAGATAAAAAATATTTTGTGTGGACAACAGGTTCATGGCTTTTAAAGGAAATGCTTCAAAATGCAGATGATGTGCAGAAAGAAAAACTTATAAATGCAATGAAAAACGGAAATATTGTCCCTCATGCAATGCCTTTTACAACACATTCGGAATTGCTTGATTATGGCACTTTTGATTATGGGCTGTCCATAGTTGATGAGCTTGATAAAATCAGAGGCAGAAAAACAGTTGCTGCAAAAATGACGGATGTTCCCGGTCACACAAAGGGAATTGTCAGGCTGCTTGCTAATCATGGAATCAAGCTTTTGCATATAGGCGTTAATGGCGTTTCTGCTGTGCCTGAGGTTCCTGAATGCTTTTTGTGGAAAGATGGTGATTCTGAGGTCATTGTCATATATTCAGGTGACTATGGCGGAGCATTCAAAAGTGATTTTATGGATGAAGTGCTTTATTTCGACCATACGCTTGATAATCACGGTGCACCGTCACCGCAAAAGGTTGTGGATAAGTTTCATAAAATTCAGTCACAATTTCCGGATTATGAAATAACGGCAGGCACTATGGATGATTTTGCCGATGCTATTTGGCAGCACAAAAATGAACTCCCTGTTTTTGAAGGCGAAATCGGTGACACGTGGATTCACGGTGCGGCAACAGATCCGTATAAAGCCGCATCCATTCGTGAGCTTATGCGTTTGAAGCGTGTGTGGCTCAGTGACGGCAGTATGGAAAAAGGCAGCAAGGAATATAATGCATTTTCCGATGCGCTTTTGTGTATTGCAGAGCATACCTGTGGTATGGATACAAAGACTTATTTTGCCGATTATGAAAACTATCTTAAATCAGATTTTCAAAGGGCAAGAAAAAGGGATAAAATTATTATTAAGCATCCATTTTGGGATTATCCTTATAATATACTTAATATTATTAATAAAATCAGATTTAAAAGTTCATACAGTATTATTGAAAAAAGCTGGGCAGAGCAGAGAATGTATATTGAAAAAGCGGTTGATGCTCTGTCAGAAAGCCATAAGCATCAGGCAAGGTCTGCACTAAAAAGATTGATGCCTGCAAGTCTTGCCGATGTATCAGAATATCCGCCATACACTGAGTCATTAAAGCTTTCCGATTTTGAATTTGAACTGAATGAATTCGGAGGAATAGGCCATTTTGCCTATAAGGGCAATGAAATCATCAGGAAAAACAATTGTGCTTTGCTTGAATATCGTGTATATACAAGCCGTGATTATGATTTTTGGTTTAAGCATTATGCACGCAATTTCAAGAAAAATGCTGTTTGGGGATATCCGGATTTCGGCAGACCTCTTTTAAAATATGCTGACGGCAAATATCCGGAAGGAAGCTTTTATTACAAAATGGATGGTGCTTATGTAAGTGAAGAGGAAAAGCAGATAAAAGTTTTTGTAAATCTGAAATGCAGCAAAGCCGTCTGTGAAAAGGCAGGTGCACCGAGAGATTTTCAGATTGTTTACACATTAAGCAGTGACGGAATTCAATTTGATGTTTTATGGTGCGGGAAGGATGCAAACCGACTGACGGAAGCTGTTTTCCTGCATTTGTATCCAAATACTGCTGATTTCAGTATGGTCAAACTTGGCAGTCAAATAAATTATGAAAGCACTGTGTCAATGGGCGGCAGAAATCTACATGCAGTTGAAAAGTGCATTATGAAAAATAATTTCGGAAATTTTGATATTGTTAATTATCATTCACCGCTTATATCAATCGGTAAAGGTAAAATTCTTGAATATGATAATAAAATTGAAAATATAGAGAAAGATGGGATTTCCTATGTTCTTTATAACAATGTATGGGGCACAAATTTTTCGCTTTGGTATGAGGATAATGCCTGTTTTACATTTGAAATCAAAATGAATAACAAGGATTAGCTTATGAAGATAATATATAAAAAACCAAGAATTTTTCCGTTATGGACAAAATTCAGCGGAAAAGAAAAAACAGGAAAATATTATTCCTTGAAAAAAGACGGAATTGTTTTTTTAGTAGATAATGGTAGTTTACCGCATTTTAATCATATTGAAATGGCAGGCTTTGAAACTTCATCCATCATTAGTTATAAACTGGATGAAAACAAAAAATTGAAACTACATCGTTTTTGTGTTTTTCCACAGATAAGAGTTATACCGAATGAAACAAGGGGCAGCCTGTCTTATAAGTTTGACAGTGTGAATTTATCTTTTCATTCTCAGCCGGCAACAGATAAAATTGAGTTTAATGGTTTGCTGACCTTTTATCAAAATGCAGGTAATATTACAATAAAGCATACAATCTGCCCTGCTTATAATAAAAAGGCACTGCTTGAAAAACTTGTATTAAATAATACAAGTGACAAAAAGCAGACGTTTACATTGAAAAATAAAAAGCCTTATAAAAATATCAGCAAAGTATTTCTTGCAAAGAATAAATCACAAGCAGTATTTACGGATGTGTATTTGAATGATGTTTACTCTGACTGTAAAACACAAACCATATCTCTTGCCCCTTTTGAAGAAAAAGTTATTCTTGTTTGCAGCGGTGCAGAAAAATTAACTGCAAAGCAGATTGAAGAGCAGTTGAATTTAAGACGGCAGTTTATCACTCAAATGCAAAATCGTATGCAGATTATCACACCTGATAATGCAATTAACAGAATGGCAGAGTTTTGCAAAATCAGAGCAAGTGAAAGTATTTTTAATACGAAAAATGGATTAATGCATGCACCCGGCGGCGGTAATTATTATGCTGCCTTGTGGACAAATGATCAGTGCGAGTATGCAAATCCGTTGTTTGCTTATCTTGGCTATACTCCTGCTAAGGAGCAAAGTATAAATTGTTATAAGCTGTTTTCAAAATTTGCAAAGGCAGATAAAGCCATTCCCACAAGCATCGTTGCCTGTGGTGATGATATATGGAACGGAGCCGGTGACCGTGGTGACAGTTCTATGTTTTTATACGGCTTATGCCGTTATCTTTTATCCACAGGGGATAAGCAAAAGGCAACTGAATTTTTACCTGCTATTGAAACTGCGCAAAAATATGTTCAAAGTCAGATTACTGCTGATGGAGTTGTGAAAAGTGACAGTGATGAACTTGAAAACCGTTTTGAAAGCGGAAATGCAAATCTTTCCACTGCATGCATCACCTATGATGCTTTTATATCTCTTCATTATTTATACGGTGAATTGGGTTATGATGAAGAAGCAGAAAGTGTTTTGAAAAATGCACAAATGATAAAAAAAGGTATTGAAAGTTATTTTGGTGCTGATGTTGAGGGATTTAAAACTTATTGCTACTGCAAAGAAGAAAGTAATCTCCGTTCGTGGATATGCCTGCCTCTTGTAATGGGAGTTGATAACAGAAAGGAACAAACTGTAAGTGCCTTGCTTAGTGATAAGCTTTGTAAGGATAACGGAATGCTCACAAGAAACGGAGAAAAAACCTATTGGGATCGTTCACTGCTTTATGCACTCAGAGGTTTGTTTTATGTAGGAGAAACAGAAAAAGCATCCGATTTACTCAGTAAATACACAAACGAGCGATTGCTTGGTTTTCATCCGCCTTATCCTATTGAGGCGTTTCCTGAAGGAAATTCGGCACAGCTTTCAGCAGAGAGTGCTTTATATCTCAGAATTTTCACTGAAGGAATTTTAGGCTACAGACCTGTAGGATTTAACAAGTTTGAAATTAAGCCGAATTTGCCTGATTCTTGGAATCGTTTTGAGGTAAAAAATATTGAATTGTGTGGTAAATCTTTCAATATATCAATAAGCAATGGTGAGGAATATGCCGTTAAAATAAATGACAAAGAAATAAAAATCAATAAAATGGATAAGTATGTATTTACTTGTTAATAAGGAGATATTATGAAAAAGAAAATGATTATTTCAGCAGTTGCGATAATACTGTGCCTTGCCTTAATTATTGGTACAACTGCATTTGCAGGCAACGGCTTTTCTGATTTGCCAAGTCCTGCTGATTTCGAAAACTTAGCAGTTACACACCTTGAAAGTATTGAGGACACAAAGGGCAAAGCAAGTATCAAAAAGGCAGTGGATTCAGATACAAACACTGCGTGGAAATCTTCAGGCACAACAGATTCCTTCGTGCTGACATTTAAAAATGAACAGACTTTTAATACAATCATTCTGCGTGAAAAGGGTTGGAATGTAAAAAAATTCAGACTTTCCTATTATATGGAAACGCCCGGTAATGAGCACTGGGAAAGATTTTATGAGCAGGATGCAATTAATGATTATCGTTATTGCGCCTTTGATTCTGTTACGGCAAAGCAGATTAAATTTGAGGTGCTTGAATCTGACGGTGCATTCAAAATAAGAGAAGTTGAAGTATACAACACCGAGAAAAAAGAGCGTGATTCATTCAGAGTTTCCGACTATGTTGTAACACCGCAGCTTGCAAAAGGTGAACTATTTGACCCTGAATCAAGCAACTATCTTCCTGCTGAATACTGCGATGTTGTAAATCAGATTCATGTTATCGCTGCTGCGAAATGGAATGATAACGGCGAGCTGATTATCCCTGACGGACTTACAGGGGATGAGCTGAAATCGTCTGTGCAGAAAATCAGAGATTTTTACGGTGAAAAGGATGTTGAGATTTTTGCAACCGTATTTTTCAATGCCTGCAATCCTGATGTAGTTTTCGCTGAGCATGGTGATGAAGTGATTAAAAACACGGTTGATTTTTTGATTGAATACGGCTTTGACGGTGTCAGCTACGACTGGGAATATCCGAACAAACAGCAATGGGCTGTTTTCAGTGAGCATCTTGTTAATTTAAAAAATGCATTGTCAAAATATGATTTCAAAGTATCTTGTGCCGTAAGTTCGTGGAATTTCTATATGTCAGACGAGGCGATTGAAACACTGGATCAGATAGAAATTATGAGCTATGATTTGTTTGACGAAAACGGTCACAACAGTTCCTTTTCAAGCGGAGCAGTTCAGCCGGTTGAATATTTCCTTGCCAAAGGCTTTAAGCCTGAGCAAATAAATCTTGGTCTGCCGTTCTATGCAAGACCTTATGACGGCGGTGGAATATGGATTAATTTTGACGATCCGAATTACACACCTTACGACAGATTTCAAAATTGTGTTGACGGAATGTGGTTTTCCGGCACGCAGATGACGATGGATAAAACTGCATACGCAATTGAAAAAAATCTTGGCGGTATGATGATTTTTACTGCCACAGAAGATTTGCCATATGATAATGATTTAAGCCTGCTTAAATCAATTCAAACAACAATTGATACTCGAGCAGAAATCAAGAATGATATGAAGGGAGAATAGAAAATGAAACAGAATACCAAAAATAATTTTATGAAGTTATTATCTTCCTTTTTAACATCTGTTGTTTTATCATCCGCTTGTGTTGTTGCTGTAAAATATTATATAACCTTTGCAGAACAAACTGCAGGTTCTTATTCAATTGCTATGCTTATGGGTGACTCTTTAAGAGATTTTCTGATTAAGGCTTTACTTCTTGTGGCAGGGATACTTGCGTTTGTCACATTTGCAGTTAAAGTGAAAAAATGCAAAGCACCTAAAAAGATATATCCGTTTTATATGATTGGAATGGGTGCATTGTGGATTGTTCTTCCATTTTTGTCAGCCTATACAATCAGCAGATTTACAGGCGATTTAATAGTGCAGACCGTATCAGGTATCGCAATTATTGCCAATGTTGTTTTTATGATGATTAGTGTTTGCTGCGGTCTGATTGCAGTGATAGATATGATTCATAATCTGATTATGTCTTGTGAAAATGTCGGCAAAGCAAACCGCTGTGCAGTGCTTTTAACAGGCATTCCCACAGGATATGCTTTAGCGCTTTTGCTTACCTCTGCTTTGCAGCCGTCAATAGGATTAAGTGGTATTTTTATCGTTTTTGGTGTGATTACAGTAATTATTGGAATTATTAATATTGCAATTAATAAATAGATAAAAATTATTTTTATTGTATATGGTGTTTTTTATTTGAGTTTAAATATTTATTGTTTATCACCAAAGTTTGAGGTAGGGGTGGTTTAAATTTTGAACCGCCCCTACCTTAAGTTTTTAGGCATTACTAATTAACTGCTTTTGCTCTTTCTGATTAGCATACTCGGCTAATCGTTTTCTGTTTTGTTCGAACACTTCGTCAACCATATGAGTATAAATTTTTGCTGTTACAGATATATCCGAATGTCCCATAAGTTCCTTTGCAACATTCAGTGGCACACCTGCAGCTTGGCAGTCGGTGCAGAATGTATGTCGGAGCAGGTAAGGCTCAAGGTCTGGTGCAAGTGTAGATTTGGTAATCTGATTTCGATATACAGTTGCACCGTTTGCGATATCCATCTCTCTGCAAAAATTGTGCCAAGCATGATAAAATGCATTCTCATCAAGTGGTAATGTATGATTTTTGTATCGTACGAATACCCATTCATCGTTTTGTCCTTTCAGTTTATGCTCTATGAGTGATGTCTTTAACTGTGGCGGTATAGGTAATTTTCGACCTGTACCTGCCGCAGTTTTTGATTTTGTAACGGTTAGTAGATCGCTTTCAAAATCAATATCTGCCCATTTTAAATTTCTTACCTCTATTGGTCTGAGTCCGCAGTAGAGCATAGTTAAAACCATCGTTCCTGCGTAATGTGTTTTAGCAGTTTCGAGTATAAGCGCTCTTTCTTCGTCTGTTATAGGTCTGCGAGTACCTTGCGTAACACTTGGCAGTACAATATCCTCGGCAGGATTATCAGGTATCAATTTTTGTTTCTTTGCCTTTCTCATTATCCTACGAAGTGTCATTCTTAACTTTGAAACCATTGCCTTGCTTTTGCCCACATATTGATTTAAGAATCGTTGGCAATCATCTTCGTGAATATCGCATAGTTTGTAATCTTTGAAGTATGGGATGATGTGAGTATAAACATAGTTGCGATAGTTTTCTTTGTTTACTTGACTACAATCAGCATTCTTCACATTTAGTTCAAACCAATTGTCTGCAAAATCTTTGAACAGCATTGTGGGGAATACACCTTTGTGTTTTTCTGTTTCTTTCCGAATGTAATAATCACGGATTTTATCATCCATAATTTTTCTGCATTCTTTTTCTGATTTTTTAGAACGAGCAGTGAGCACATCATACTCACCACTATCATTTTTGATTCGTTTTGTCATACGATAGCAAATGAATTTGCCGTCTTTATCGTATAGTTCATACATCAAAAGCACCTCCTACTTGTGTATAATTTTAAAGTTGTAAATGGTATTGCGTGTTGTCATTGTGATAATGTTATCACTGATGGTGTACTCACCATAGCCTGTCCGAAGATAGTTACCCATTAAATCATTGAATGAGATATAATGCTGACCTTTGAATTTCTCAGTACTTTCCCATATGGAAAGAATACCTTGAAAATTAATGTATTCCTCCCGCCATTTCCATTTTTTGTAATCCATATTGGACACCTTTTTTACAGATATGATTTCTGCAACATTAAAATATTCAATCGGTTTCGGCATAATATCAGCCTCCTTTCAGCAACACACAATACCACAGAGACTTTTGAATATCCAGCTTTTTAGAGATTATTTTTTACTTGTTTTGATTATACATAAATTCAAGCACATCAATAATAAAATAACGCTTAACTCTGCCGAAGGTTGCAGGCTCAAGATTATTGCAAATCTCTCTTGTAGTGTCTTTGCATACACCAAGTATTTTTGAAATCTCACTTGCACTGAAAAGATATTGACCTTCCTGTGATGATATATAGTTTGCCATTGATTTTAATTCTGCTTTTGTTTTCTTCATTTAAACCTCCTACATCAAAATTCCAAAACCTTGCTGATCTTCATAATCTTCATTGTAATTACCGTCAGAAGACAAATCTTTAAGCCCATGAGCAAGGCGTTTTTCTTGCTCCTTTGATAACTGTTTTTTGTCAATCTGATTGTTCAGATTAGTAAATCTCTTTCTTGCACTCGTATTAAACATATCTGCGAGTATACTCACAACAGAAGATAAAATCATTCCATTGTCTGTATAATTCCATTTCGCATACGGAATGTTGCAGTTCATATTGAGCACAGCCTGAATGATTTTGTTCTTGATTGATCTGAACTCTTTGTTATCTTCAATCGGAATTGTTTTGTTCTTGTTGTCATAATACAGTGACAATTTTTCGTTATTGATCTCATTCCACTTTGAATATAATTCAGAAAGATTCTCATCTTTCATCAGTTCTTTTAAGATTTCATTGACAATATCTTTTATTTTTTTAGGCAGATAGCCATAAACTTTTTTGCCTTTGCAGTTATCAAGCTGCTTTCTTAATTCTAAAATCAAATTGAATAATTGAGGTGATGGCTCAAAGATATAGTTGCAATCATCAAGAACTTCTTCAAGCAATTCATCAAAACTGTCTTTCAGTTCTTCACGATATTCAGTTTGTTGCTTGAATAATTTAAACTGTTCATTGCGAAAGATGTCATTACCAAATGCACTTCGCATGGATTCAATACCTTTGTTTGTTAGATAACCTTGTCCGCTTTTTGAATAAACAAGCAAATGAATATGTGGGTGATGTGTTGTGTTATGGAACGCTGCATACCACTGCAAATCTGATGGTTGTATGTTATGTGCCTTAGCAATTTCAATCATATTTTTCCTGACTTGCTTTTTCCATCTGTCAGCGTTGTTATATCCGAGTCGCTCTGCATCTTCTCGTTTTAAACTAATCACATGAGTCCAGACAATTCCGTTGTGATTCGATATTTCACTAGCCACTTCATCTAAATTGATTTTATCATCAGTCTGTGAAAACAATCCGTGTTTGCCTAACTTTTCTACACCAGGTCTTTCTGCAATGTAGGATACTAATGCTTTTAACTCTTCAGCTCTGTCCGCATTTCTTTCAATGAATGTATCAATAAATTCTGTTGCATTTGCCTTGGTAGAGTTGTTTTCAAAGTCCTTGTACTCCAAATATTTTTTAGCCTCAGGATAATTCTTTGTGATGGAATTGATTAATGTCTGTTGCTTTTTAGTTGCAGGATTGTTATCAATTCCGTTCGGAAGTTTCTCAACACCTTCACGAGTTCCCATATATTTAACGAGTTTACCTACATTAGAATGCTTAGGATTTTTGAAATATCTGCTTGTAAATATAATCTTAGCCATAGCACTCCTTTGCCAAATCATTGTTTGCTATGATTGTATCAAAATCAATTATGCCGTTTGTTTCTGCAACTTTCTCGGCACAAAGATTATCAAGTCTTTCAGATAATTCACTGTCAATTCGATATTGTGTACTCAAAAGAAGGTTTTGCTTTGCCGATTCAACTGCTAATTTAAATATCATTTCCGATAAGCAATCCTGCAAGGATTCAACCTGATTTTTGATTTCGTTGCTTATCATTGGTGCAATGTAGTCAACACTTTGCTTATGCATCAGGTAGCCGATATAGAAATTAACTGCTGATCTTACAAATGAACTTTTGTTATCGTCATACGAAAAAGGCAACGCTTTTTCGATTTCCTCTATCATTTCCGGTTGTAACCAGAATGAATATTTCTTTTTATTTTCCATTTTACCTCCAATCTCGCATACGCCTATCATGGCGCATACATCATCATTCTAATACTCCTTGAAATTCGGTCGGCTCTGCCGTCCGATGTGAGTTGTCAGGCGCCACAGCATACGCCTGACTTTAACCTGCTTAAAATAATAAACTGCAAAATCACTGAAAAATGGCTTAACAATTACTGCCACAAACGGCGTATATTTGCATTTGAGTTTGATTTCGGTTAGTGACTTTCCTAAAATACAAACTCTGCAAATTTTGCCGACAGCCTTGCGACAGGTGGTTTATTATTTTGTTGGACAGGTTTTTAGATTGTTAGTATTAAAAATTTTAAGAAGGGGTGGTTTAAATTT
>JAETUM010000029.1 GCA_021768625.1 Candidatus Stoquefichus sp.
TTTACATATTTCTATTTTTAATTCTTTTGAATATTGACTTTTTCTTCCCAATATAAAAACCTCCCGTATCAGTGTTTAATTATTTACACTGTCTACTAGGAAGTTATCATATCACATATGTTGACATCTTTTTTACTTCTCACCTAATAAGGTAAAACGAATATCCTGGTAATCTCTTATATATACTTTAGTGACTAAATAATCTCCTATAATATAAGAAATGTTGGTTTTATAACTTTGATTACCATTATAAATATATTGAATCGCAACAATAACTCTTTCATAGTTATTGAAGTTCTTTATTTTATGTGTAGGTATATAGAGATAAACAAAGTTTGCATTTGTTTGAATAGAGTAACCTTTAGATAATTGAGTAGCATCTTTTGCACCATGTCCATCCCATAGACTAGCATCATCTACAAATGTTTCTTCTATAGTCGTTGTTTCATTATCTTCAAATGAAGAAAAATAAATACCATTATATTCATGTAATGATGGTTTTATATGTTGCTCTTGAGAATGATCAATAATATATGCTTGATTAATGTAAGGAGCATTTTTATAAATATCTTCTCCAATAGGTGAACCTAAAATATTATAATGATGAGCTGAAACATTATGAAAAGCTTCTAAAGAATAATATTGAATAAAAATTGCTTTATTGAATAAGAGCTCATTATTATTAATCGTGTGAAAATCAACATCTTGAATATATTCACAAACTACTTTCATATCATTCTTTTCTTGTATAGTGTTAAGATTATTTCCATCATAGTAATCATCAATAAGACCATTATATTTTAAATTATTTAAACGATTATGACTTCCATAATATATACTATATCGATATGGTAAAGAAGGTATTTGATTTTGTATTCTTAAAAGAATATCTTGTGATATATCCTTTAGTTGATAATTATCTAATCCTTCTGTAGACTCTTTTTTCCCAGTTATATAAACATAAAAATCAATGTTTTTATACTCCATTTCTACAAAGACATTTCCTGTAGGAGGAGGTGTGAAATCTGGAACAGGTCCAGAGTTGTATTTTTCTGTTTTGGCATCAATAATGTTTGCTTGAAATCCATACTTATTTTGAATGTATTTTATAGCGTTTTCTTTGGCTTGAGACATGTATTGCTCCATTTGTTGGAGTTCTTCTTCAGAATAAGAACAACCAGTAAATAAAAGAACACATGATAAAAGAAGTAGTAACTTTATTGTTTTGTACATTTTTATACTCCTATCATACATATTTTTTTCATTATAACATAAATTTTATTGATTATAATAAGTAAATAAAAATAGGGGTCTTTTTATATAAAATGATATTTTTTATATTATAGTAATAATAAATTATCTCTAATTGTATACAATTATGAATAAATTACTATAAAATTTGTCTTTTTTTATAATATAAGTAGACAAATTTGTTAAATTCAAATATAATGACTTCATATTTAAAAAAGGGAGGATGTCAAAGATGACAAAGAGAGTTTATAATTTTTCAGCAGGTCCATCAACATTACCTGTACCAGTATTAGAAAAAGTAGCAGCTCAAATGTTGAACTATAAAGATAGTGGAATGAGTGTTATGGAAATGAGCCATCGATCATCGTCCTATTTAGAAATTTTTAATGAAACAAAAGCGTTATTAAAAAAGGTTTTAAATATACCTGATAACTATAAAATCTTATTTATACAAGGTGGAGCGACTCAACAGTTCTCTACTATTCCATTAAATTTAATGAAAAATGGAAAAGCGGATTATATTGTAACAGGGGCTTTCTCTAAGAAAAGTGCTCAAGAAGCTAAAAAGTTTGGAGATGTTCATATTGCTTATAATGGAGCAGACAATAACTTTAAACATATTCCAACACAAGATGAGTTAGATTTAAGAGAAGATGCTTCTTATGTGCATATTTGTGCAAACAATACAATTTTTGGAACAGAATGGAAATATGTACCAGATACAAAGGGAGTACCTATTGTTGCTGATATGTCTTCTAATATTTTGTCAAAGCCAATTCGTGTTGAAGATTATGGTATGATTTATGCAGGAGCTCAAAAGAACATGGGTATTGCAGGATGTGGAGTTGTTATTGTAAGAGAAGATCTTATTGCAGATCATAAAGAAAATATTCCAGTATTAATGGAATATAATACTATCGCTGATAATGATTCTATGTATAATACACCACCAACTTTTTCAATTTATGTTTTAGGATTAGTTCTTGAATGGATTGATTCTATGGGTGGTTTGGAAGTTATGCAAAAGAGAAATGAAGAAAAAGCAAAATTATTATATGATTATTTAGATACAAGTGATTTTTATAAGGCACATAGTGATAAAGATAATCGTTCATTAATGAATGTTACTTTTACTTGTCCTGATAAAGATTTAGATGCTAAATTTGTAAAAGAAAGTATTGCTGCAGGAATGTCTAACTTAAAAGGACATCGTTCTGTAGGAGGAATCCGTGCCTCTATTTATAATGCTATGCCTCTTGAAGGAGTACAAGCATTATTAGAATTTATGAAAAAATTTGAAGAAGAAAATAAATAGGAGATTACTATGTATAAAATAAAACAATTAAATAAAATTTCTAAAATAGGACTTGATTTATTTGATGATCAATATCAAGTTGTTGATGAAGCTAATGATGAAGATGGTGTTTTGGTTCGTTCTGCATCAATGCACGAATATGATATGAATCCAAATCTTAAAGCAATTGCAAGAGCAGGTGCAGGAGTTAACAATATTCCATTAGATAAATGTAGTGAAGAAGGAATTGTTGTATTCAATACACCAGGAGCTAATGCAAACGCTGTTAAAGAATTAGTTTTGTGTGGATTATTATTATCATCACGTAAAGTTGTTGAAGGTATTGATTGGGTAAAGACTTTAAAAGGTGATGAAAACGTTGCTAAATTAGTTGAAAAAGGAAAAAGCCAATTTGTAGGACCAGAATTAGATGGTAAGAAATTAGGTATTATTGGATTAGGTGCTATAGGTGTGAATGTTGCTAATGCAGCAATTAAATTAGGAATGGAAGTTTATGGATATGATCCATATATTTCTGTTAATGCTGCATGGGGAATGAGTAAATGGGTTAAAAATGCACAAAATATGGATACTATTTTCAGTGAATGTGATTATATTACATTACATGCTCCAAGCACAAAGGAAACAAAAGGAATTATTAATAAAGACAGTATTGCTTTAATGAAAGATGGGGTTAGAATCTTAAATTTCGCAAGAGCTGATCTTGTTGTATCACAAGATGTATTAGAAGCTGTCAAAGAAGGAAAAATAGCAAAATATGTTACTGACTTTGCAACACCTGATATTGTCGATGTTGAAAATGTTATTGCTATGCCACATTTAGGTGCTTCAACTCCTGAATCAGAAGATAATTGTGCTCGTATGGCTGTTAAAGAAATGCGTGATTATTTAGAAAACGGAAATATTGTTAATTCTGTAAACTTCCCAAGTATTAATGAACCACGTACAACAAAGTATCGTATTTGTTTAATTCACAAGAATGTACCAAATATGCTTGCACAATTTGCAACACTCTTTGCAAATCAACAAATTAATATTGAAAACATGGTCAATAAAGCAAAAGGCGATTATGCTTATACAATTATTGAAACAAATGATGTTGTGGGGATAGAAGAATTTGATACTTTAGAAAATGTTGTAAGAGTAAGAGTTGTTTAAGGATCTTTTGATCCTTTTTCTTTTATTCTATAATTTCTCATTTTTCTATGATAGAATAAAGGAAAAGGTGATGATTTTATGAAAAAAATAATAAGTGTTTTATGTGTTTTATTAATGTTAACTGGTTGCCAAGATAAAACAGAAGTTTTTGATTCATCAAAAAGTTACACAATACAAGATCAAGTAAAATTAGAGATTATCAAAACAGAAGCTATTCAAAAAATAGAACCGTCTAATAAAAATATAATGACAAGTGGTTTGCAAGCTAGAGATGACTTTTTATTTGTAGATGTCTTATTTAAGGTTACTAATGTTTCTACTGAACAATTTAAATTACAACAAATATTTACAGGAAGATATGAAATCAATCAAATATCTTATGATTTAAATATGATTATGGAAACAAAAAGTTATACAGGACTTACAACAACAGATACAATTAAAAAAGATGAAGAAAGATATGTTCATTTATATTGTGAAATTCCAAAAGATGAGATGAAAAAAGAAATGACATTACATTTCCAAGTAATGAACAAACAAGAATATAAATATACTTTTTCAATTGATGAAGAAACCAAAGTAAATGACAATAAACAATCAATTGGAGATACTCTTTCTTTACAACAGAGTCAAATAACTTTAAATCGGTTAGGCCAATCTAAAAAAATAGAACCTTCTAAAAAAGGACTATTTTATAGTTATATTCCAGTAGATAATCAAAATGAAACATATATTTATCTACAAATAGATATACATAATACAACAGATCATGAAATTAATCCAAAGAATTATATATATAGTGAATATCATATAGATGATACAAAGGTAAGTTCTCAAATTATTCTTGAATCAGAAAATCATAAATCTTTAGAAACATCAGGAAATATAGAACCTTTACAAACAAGAACCCTCTATATGATAACACCTATTAATGATTCATTATTAGATAAACAGGGATATATTCATTTGTTTGTAGAAGGAAAGACATTTCAAATCATGCCATAAAAGGATACATATGTATCTTTTTTTTATAAATAAAATTACATAAGTTATTCATAACTATTCCAAAATTCTTACAAATCTCCACAGTACAATAAATGTGTAGAAATTAATAGAATCATAAGAATTTATTAATAAAAGAATAATGATAGATTAATGAGAAAATAAAAAATAATTTTTAAAAATATCTATAATTATTTAAAAAGGGAGAGTTGTGTTATGTGTGGAATTGTAGGGTTTAAGGATACAGAACATCAAGATGAAGTTATTTTAGAAAAAATGCTTGTGAAAATAAAACATCGTGGACCAGATGGACAGGGAAAGTTTTCTGATGGATGTGGATATTTAGGACATTGTCGATTATCTATTATTGATAAAGATAATGGTAGTCAACCTATGTTTAATGATACAAAGAGTATAGCCTTGGTTTATAATGGAGAGATCTATAATTATATAGAACTCAAAAAGGACTTAATCAATAAAGGACATAAATTCAGTACACATTGTGATAGTGAAGTGTTAATACATGGGTATGAAGAATATGGTTATGATTTTGTAGAAATGTTAAGAGGAATGTTTAGTTTTGTCATATATGATATGGATAAAAATTTGTTTTTTGGAGCAAGGGATCATTTTGGAATTAAGCCATTTTATTATTATGCTCAACATGGATTTATATTTGCTAGTGAAGCAAAGGCTATTTTAGAGCATCCTGATTATCATAAAGAGTTAGATGAAAAATTATTACCACTCTATTTAAAATATAATTATGTCCCTTTAAATAAGACATTATTTAAAGGTATAGAGAAATTACCAGCAGGACATTATTTTATATATCAAAATAATCATTTATCTATTCAGCGATATTTTCAATTAGATTTTTCAAATGAAGAGGTAACACAAAAACAAATACAAGAGATTGTGAAAGATTCAGTTGAACATCATTTATTAAGCGATGTAGAAGTTGGTTCATTTTTAAGTAGTGGAATAGATTCATCATATCTTGTTGCTTTAGCAAAAGTTAATCATACATACACTGTAGGATATGAAGAAGAAAGTTATGATGAAATCCATTATGCTCAACAATTCTGTAATCAATTACATATTCAAAATCACCATCATATTCTTAATAAAGAAGAGTATTTTGAGTCTTTGAAAAAAGTCGTTTATCATTTAGATGAACCTCTAGGAGATCCATCAGCAGTTTCTCTCTACCATTTAGCAAAATTAGCTAGTCAGGACGTTAAGGTTGTTTTATCTGGAGAGGGAGCAGATGAGTTTTTTGGAGGATATAACTCTTATAAAATACATGCATATGATTATTTACCATTCTTTTTACGTCATATCATTGCTACTATAGCCAAAACAATGCCTCGTATGAAAGGAAGAAATTTTTTAATAAGGCATGGAATGAAAGCAGAAGATGGATATATTGGCGTTAATTCAGTATTTAATGATGAGGAATTAAAAGAATTTTGTACTATTCATAATGAAGTAACGAATAAAGATATTTCTCAAGCTTTACTTAAAGGATATGAAAAATATAATGAATTAAATAAAAAGCAAATTATAGATATTCAATTATGGTTAGAAAAAGACATATTCTTAAAAGGAGATCGTATGAGTATGGCAAACTCTCTTGAATGTAGAGTTCCATATAGTGATATTCAAGTTTATAATATCGCAAAGAGACTAAAAGTTAATCAAAAGGTTAATCGAAAACAAACAAAGATATTGTTACGAGAAGCTTATCATCAAGATGTTGAATTTGCAGATTATAATAAAAAGAAACTAGGATTTCCAGTTCCATTAAGGGAATGGATAAAAGAAGAGAAAATGAGAGAAAATATATTGAAGGCATTTGATAGTCAAACTGCTCAAAAATTCTTTAACATAGATTATTTAAAACAATTATATAACGATCATTATTGTAATAGAAAAGATAATTATAAAAAAATATGGGTAATATATATATTTATTTTATGGTATCAAATCTATTTTGAATCCCCTGATTTTAACGGGGGGGGGTCTAATTAGCCTTATAAAATTTAAAATAATAAAAGGTATTCATCTTATTCAAAAGATGATACTTTTTTTATACTAATAAGTGATTATGATAGTTTTCTATTCTTATCATAAATTAGTGTTACAGTTTTTACTTATGATTCATCTTCTAAATATTCAATATACATGATTTTGGTTTTCTGATTTTAAAGCATATACATTTAATGGATTTAATAAGAATATCATCAATAATATAATAAGTAACTTCTTCATTGTTGTAATTTTCTACTCTTCAATAATTTCCATTTCTTTATGTAAGTTAAGAGTTTTTTTGTTTTTTCATAAAACTGATTAAGTTTATATATTTCTCTTGCATTACATAAATAGGTCCTACCTAATCATCTAATCCTATTGTTATAGGAGATATTGTAACTACAAATATATTGTTTTTAAAGTATATTATAAATAATAGGGTAAAGAGATTTTTCATTTATATTTATAATATTATTAGAAAATTCTTCTACTAGTTTGGCAATCTTATATGCAACGAATGAGTGTGCTTAAAATAATATTTGAATTGATTTTATCCATTATAATCATCATAAAAATATTAATATAAGTAATAAAAAATATAAATACTATATAAAACTAGGTATTATGTTGATGTTTATATCAGAAATGATATAATAAATTTAGAAAACGTTTTCACATTATAAAATGAAGGAGGGTTATTATGATTATTAATGTAAAATTAAAGAAGAAATGTGTAATTTTGTTTTTCGCTAAATAATGTTAGAGCTGTAGAATATGATAATTCTGATGAAGAGTATCCATTAACTATACAGAAGTTGAATGATTTTTTTAATAACAGATACAGATTTAATATTTATAATAATGCAGGAATTGATATAACTGAAGAGTTTTATGCAAGAAACTATGAGTTTTACATGATCAAGGATACAGAAAGTATACTAAAAGATTATTTAGAAAATGTAAACTGTATGGTTGAGGATATTGAGGAGGTTCAACCATTATTAAATACAAACGTAACAAAAAGAAGTAGTTTATGTTATACTGTGTTAAAGATAAAGGGTGTTGCCACATCAGCAGAATTTGCTTTCTATGTAAGTGGAAGAGCTAGTTTTAATGAGGGAACAGGAAAGTATACGTCTATGAGTCCTCCAAGCATTAGTATTTATCATGTGCCAGGTTTTGATAAATATGATTATACTGTAACGGGAGATTATGGATTCAAAAATAATAAAAGGACAGTCTATTATAAAAACATAGTTGTTACTTTGTGGGCTATTGTTTCAGGAGGTAATACATCTACAAGGGTTTATTATGATCCAATAAGACCAGGGATAACTTTAGAATTTTAAGTTAAAAATTAATATTAGATTTATTTTGATTTAAAGATAGGGATATTTTAAATCATTTATATATTATTGAGATTGATTTTAAAATTTTAAAGTAGACAATTCATTATTATATATAAAAATTAAATACTTTCTCAAAAGTGGCGGAAAATCAAGGGCTTAAGCCACTTTGAGAGGAAAAACAGTTGAGTTTTACTACACATTTACTACAAACGAAGAGCCTTGTTTATGACAAACTAAAAATATGCCAATCCCTATACCGCAGGTACTCGAAAAGTTAGGATTGACATAAACAGAATATACAAAAGGGATATTTCATTCATTCGTATTGAAATATCCCTTGATTTTTTATATTCGTGAAGTACTGTAATTAACGGCGGGCACCGCAGTCGCAGTATTCGTAGTCGACATAGGTCTCGTTGTGACCATGGTCTTCCTGATGGGAACCGACTTGAACCTGTTTCGTTTCGTAGATGGTTTCTGTACGGTAGTTGCCGATGTAACCAGCTTTAATAAGCTCTTTGGCATGAGCCTTTGCGTCGTCGATGTTACTTGCAATATATCCATCTTCAGCGAAGATGAAGTTTGTTCCTACAGCGACCTTTTGTGTCTCATAGTCGGGAACCGTCACCATGTTGGATACCCACTTCTGTGCGGTGTGCTGTTTCCACGAATGCTGGTGAGCAGGTTTGCTCGGCTTGTCGGAACCGCTGTTTCCAGAGTTTCCAGAATTGGAGCTGGAAGAGTCTTTTTTATTGGAATCTGTTGAACTGTTGTTATTATCTTTAGTAGTTGAAGTGGTATTGGAATTATCCGTATTTTTATCGGTTTTGCTATTTTCCTTTTCCTCTTTCTTATTGTCACTTTCTTTTGAAACATCAACTTTTTGTTCTGTTTGGGTTTCGGAATTCTTATTATCATTTGGTTTTGAAACAAAATAAATTCCTATTATCAATGATAATATAATCAATACTATAACTGTAATTACTATTTTCTTATTTTTGTTGATCATGTTTTTAAATTTATCCATTAGAAAGTACCTCTCTTTCGTTCCTTATCTTTTCTATATAATATCATTTCGTAAATTTACTTTTCTGTATAGTAATTTTTGTTATTCTGTAATCGTTCATAACTTCTTCTTACTGTAACGTTTTGCTTTTTTGTTGTCGTATCCTCTATGGAAAGTTCTTTTAAATCAGAATCATACTTTCCACAGTGAACATAGTTGGAAATATCCTCTTTCAACAAATTTTCCTTTAATGTAAAGAATTTATTAAACAAAGCAGTTATCATGATTTCTATTTTTCTCTCTTTAAATAATTCTTCTATTCTTTTATCTTCTGCTTTACTAGTTGCTAAAAAGTACTCATATAATTTAAGATGTTCTTTTTCTTCCTCTGTTAAATCTTCTCTCAATATCAAACCTTTCTTATGTAGCTGTTGTAATTCATCAACACGAAGATATTTTTTCTCATTGAATTGGTCAAATTGAAGAAGATACCCCTCATCTTTTGTCAAACCTACTTCATCCCATGATTTATAGATTTCATTTTCAATTTCATTAAATTCTTGTAATTGCTCTGCAACTAAAAGTTTATTTGGTCTATAATTCTTTGATTTAAAATTTCTTTGAAAATAACGAATTGTTATTTCATCATTTATATATTCTTCTACTATTTTTCTTGGATAATACTTTCGCTTTCCATTTCCGTCTTGATACGTTGCTTCTGAACTATATCTACTCTTGAAATCTCTTTGCAATTTTCTTTTCAATGCTTCAATTTGCCCAGTATTCATCTTATTTTCAATTTCAAAAACTGTTTTTAGAATTTTTATAATTTCATCTATTGAAAATAAACCATTATTCTCAAAGTCCTTGTTTTTAGCCACTATTTTCCCTCTTCTCTTTGAAAATGTCGCGAATATTTTTGTGTGTCGTAATTATTATAGCTATTTTGTCTTCGTTTGTCAAATAAATGTCGTTTCCTATGCGTAAAAATAGAAATTATAATGTAATCACAATTGAAAAGCGACAAATAAATGTCATTCATCAATTGTAGAAAGGAGAGTGCTAATTATGTTAAAACACTCAAACCGCTATGCGGCAACCCTCGTAAAGGGAGAAGATTTTTTAAAAGATACTGGAAATAAGTATCGCTTAATTAGCCAGCGACAATATAAAGGAAAACCCGATAAGGGTATTCCCGCTGGTGTAACTGTAACGCTTCAAATTATCGAAGACAATTCCGAACCAGTTATTGATAAAGCAACTGGACAGGAAAAGGATAACAACCTCTTCGAAACATTTGATGCAACAATAGTAGGTGTATCCTATCCTTTGGCTTTTCATAAAGGCGATTACGTTGCTTTGGAAGAGTTCAAGGAAGAAATCAGCTACTATATCAATTTTAATCTGATACTTCGTTTTGGTGGTATCAGGCTGTTGAAAGCAATGAACACACAACATAATGGAGGTGGAAATAATGTTACAGGACAGACGAAATAAATTCTTTGTCCTGTTTGCTTCTGAAATTCTTATTTGTATCATTGTTGGGCTGGCAATGGCGTTTGTCATGCCAGCCCATAATTTCCCTTTACAACTGGATGTACTGAAGCAAACAGGATATACCTTATTAAGCTTATCTTTCATACAGATTTTTACATATCTAGTTTATTGGTTTTTTTACCACAAGGGATATAAAGGTATGAGATATGCCTTTGTACACGCTAATATGATGAGAAAGCTTCGTCTTATGATATTAGAAGCAAGTTCCAAACATACGACACAGGAATATGCAGGAGAGGAGAGAGTTGCAAAACTCCCACGCATTCAAATCATATTTGATGACGGCATGACCAGAGGAAAAGTCATCATAGGAAATTCCATACGTCATCATAAGCTGTTAGAAGATATGAACATATCTTCTGCATTAGGAAAGTATATCGTTTCTGAACAGTATTTTTCTGATGATATGAATACATATGTCTATGAATTTGAACTTGCAGAAACAGACCAGCTTGCTTTTAAGAATTACAAAGATTTTCAGTTGTTATGTTCCAAGCAAGAAAACGGAACATTGTTCATTGACGATAGAAATAGAGTTCCACTACACCATACACTTATTGTAGGTTCGACAGGTTCAGGAAAGACATATGCAACATATTCGTTGATTTTACAGTTGTTGAATTTTTCGACTGTACCAGAGATATATTTTGCAGACCCAAAATGTTCTGCTTTATACGTGGTTGGTAAGTCTATCTCATGTGACAAAACAGCTGGAAGTACCAATGAAATTGTATTCCTGCTTCAGCGTTTCTATGAAGCAATGCAAAAGCGTGAACAGGAAGCACAAGAGTATCTTAACAACAAACTTGACAGTGATTTTAAGGACTGGGGTCTGCAGGCTCACGTCTTGATTATTGATGAGTTTTCTTCATTCCAGTCTGTAGTAAATACCCTTGATAAATTTACAAGAGACAGGGTCAATATGTATCTGACAAATATTATTCAGAAAGGCAGACAGCTCGGCTTCTTCATGTGGATAATCATGCAGAAATCAGACAGCAAGATATTGCCAACATATCTTCGTGACAATCTTGTTTTCAAGGTCGTGCTCGGACAGGCTACTGATACGACTTATCAGACAGCCTTTGAAGAATACGCTGATCTGCCGAAGCGAAATTTTCAGCAAGGGCAAGGCTTATATACGTTCCAAGGTTTGACAAGGCAACCGAAAGTGTGTTCATTCCCGACCTTGAAGTTTGATATTCTTAAAGCTGTCCGTACTCGGTAGATAACTCATTCTGCGGGGGTTATGTAATAACCCCCGCAGAACAAGAATAAGAACCAAATACAAAGAACAGGAAAGGAAAAATTTATGAAATATAAATCTACCGTGAAAGTTGGTATAGATGAAATCACACTTGTACTGTTTCCAAATGAAAAAGTCCCCCCAGATGAATGGATAATCAAAGCAGATGAAATACTGGGAAGATTTATCGATTTATCAAAGATTGAAGAATTGTTCGGAAAAATGCAAGAGGCTCAATATGGCGTTCAGCAAGGCTATAGTACAGGACTGACCTTTGAAAACAAACCTTGGCACATGAGCATATCATGGCATGAATACTTGCAGACTATGGGTATCTGCATAAAATTTTCCGCTTATGCTTGGTCGGTATATCAGTCTACTTTTTTTGAAAGATATGGTAAGAGAATGAACATTGCTTTATTTCTGAAAATGATACAAAGTGATTTCTATATAGCAAGACTTTCTAGGATTGATATGACTGCTGATTATTTCAACTTTCATAAATGTTTCAATCCTAACACGATATATCAGAACTTGAAAAGCGGTTCAATTATTGTCAAAGACTATAAGAACCGCAGTATGATAAAAACATTCAATGGAGTTGATAAAAACGGCATTATCTCTACCTTATATGTCGGCTCGAGGAAATCGAATACAAGATGTTTTACACGCATATACGATAAAAAAGCAGAGCAGATTGAAACAAAAGGGTTTCGATATGAAGAAGCAATCAATTGCAAAAGCTGGATACGTCAGGAAGTCGTATTTAAGGGAACTTATGCACACCAAATTACAGAAGAATTATTGAATATTACTGATGAAAAAGAACTTGTGCAATTTATCGCACATCAGATTACAGATAGATACAGATTTTATGATATACAGACTAAAAAAGAAATGAAATATACAAGAGCACTTCTCTATATTATGAATAACGCTCAGTTCAATCATTTATCAACTGCAATCGCAAAAGATAATGACCTTAAGCGTTCAATAATATATCTTCTGAAAGGTTCGGGATTATGTCCCACATTTTATAAAGCTTTTGAAGTATGGGGAGAAGGTGCAGACAAAGAAATTGCAAATTATCTTTTTGAATATTATGAAAAGTTTTACATACCAGAAGCGAATCAAAAAAAGGAAATAAAGTCATGGATAAAGAAACACAGAAGCACATTAAGACAGCAGACCATAACGGAATATCTGAAAGGAGTGTGGGTATGATGAAGAACACTGTTGTTCCTGTTTGGGAAAAATATATGCTTACAATAGAAGAAGCAAGCAAATATTTTGGTATAGGCGAAAATAAGCTTCGGCGGATTGTAGATGAACATAGGGGTGAACCATTTATCTTCTACAACGGACAAAGAACCCTTATCAAAAGGAAACAGTTTGAAAATGTGTTGAATGAAATCGACACCATATAGAAAAAGAGCCTTGAACATGATATACTGAAAACAGTCATATTCAAGGCTCTTTCCATAAATGAAAGGAGTTAAAAGTATGGAAAAGAGAACCGACAATAAAGGAAGAATATTAAGAAACGGAGAGAGCCAAAGAAAAGACGGTAGATATGCTTACAAATATATAGAAAACGGTAAACCTAAATTTGTCTATTCCTGGAAACTGGTATCTACTGATAGAGTACCAAAAGGAAAAAGAGATTGTGTTTCACTTCGTGAAAAAGTCAAAATGATAGAAAAAGATTTATCTGACGGTATTAGTACCTCAAACAGAAACATGACAGTATCACAGCTATATGACCGTTATACAAGAAGCAAGGCAAATGTTAGAAAAGGTACACAGACTGGCAGAAAATACCTTAAAGAAGCCTTGCAAACAGATATTCTGGGGAATATGAGCATTGATAAGGTAAAACTATCAGAAGCCAAAGCATGGGCATATAGAATGAGAGAAAAATATGCTTACAGTACAGTAAAGAATATGAAAAGAAGCCTGAATGCTACCTTTCATCTTGCGATACAGGACGATTTGCTTAGAAAAAATCCTTTTGATTTTGCTTTGACGGATGTTATTGAAAATGACACCAAAAAGAAAGAAGCACTGACAAAGGAAGAGATAAAAGCACTTCTTGATTTTGCAAAAACAGATAAAACCTATAAAGTCTATTATCCTGCAATCGTTATTTTATTAAATACAGGTTTGCGTATCTCTGAATTATGCGGATTGACGCTTTCTGACATTGATTTTGATAATCGCACAATTGATATTAACCACCAATTGAAAAAGGATAAAGACGGATACTATACAGAACCACCGAAAAGTGTCAGCGGTTATCGCAAGATACCTATGACAGACTTGGTATTTCAAACTTTGCTGGAAGTTATAAAAAATAGAAAAAATACACAGCCTATTGTTGTTGACGGTTATAGCGATTTCCTCTTTTTGAACAGGCAGGGATTACCTATGTATAACGCATACTATTCATGTAGATTTTCAGCACTTTCAAAAAAGTATCGTAAATATACAGGAAAAGAACTTCCTAATATCACACCGCATATTTTAAGACATACTTTTTGTACGAACATGGCAAACAAAGGAATGACGCCAAATAATCTACAGTATGTTATGGGGCATAAGAATATTACTATGACACTAGGATATTATGCACATGGAAGCTATCAATCAGCACAAGCCGAAATGAAACGATTGACTGCATAATCTACTACTAAATTTACTACTTTTTAGAACGTTAAAAAGTGATAGTTTAAGCCAAAATATAAAGCAATTTACCGAATGAAAAAATGAGAAACCCTCATAAAATAAGGCTTTAAGACGATATGTGAAGTTTTAAGCCTTATTGTAAAAATTCATTTTATGTTTTTTATAAAAATATTATATGAGGGGAAATTAACTATGAAAAAAATTTTTTTAATATATTTAAGTGTGATGATTACTTTAATTCCACTGGCTAGTAGTGTTAAGGCAGAAAATGTTTATATTACTATTGAACCTAAGGATATTTATGCTGAAACCACAACAAAAACAATTATTAGTTGGAATCTATCAACTACTGGAAAAGCTTTTTCAGTAGAAGCTACAATTAAGTTTAGATATAATGATGCAAATGGAAAATTAGTAGCTGTTATAAGTACAACTGGAAAAATAAAAAGTGGACCAAATGGATTGACTATAACTAGAATATATGGGGAAAAACTTGATGATCATACAATTAATGTCGTTTTAATAGTTAGTTATGCTACTGATTTTGATACTTGGTATGGCAGTAAAAACGTAAAAGTTTAGAATGTAAAATTTGCAAAAGAAACAAGGAGGTTTTTGTATGCTTATTAATCTATATTTATATGTAATTATCATGCTTTCTTCTTATTATTTGCTTCATAAGAATAATTTATTAAATTTTCAGGGTAAAAAGACAATCTTGATTTCTATATCTTATGTCATTATAAGCAGTGTACTTTGTCTTAATGAAACAATTAATCATATGGACTATTTTATAAAACAAGGGATTTTATTTGGAATTTTGGTTATAGCTATGATATCTATATCTAATAATAAAATGCAGTCTGTTTATTATGCATTGATTATTTTTATTATTGTATCAAGTTTTGATTGGTTAAACTTATATTTGAAAGTGTGGTATTTTAATTTTAATAATTTGAGTATGTTAGTTAATTTACTTATCATAGTTATAATATTTGTTTTAGATAAGTACCACTTTATACAATACAGTCAATTAGGTTTGGTCTATAATATTATTTGTATGGTAGGTTGGATGTTTATATCTCGTTCATTTTTAATTGTGGAGTCTAAGAATCCTATATATATAATTGTTTGTCTTTTGATAGGTTGGATTTTCATAAATAAGATGATTTCAGTATATAATGATAAAAAAACAAATATAAATTGAATGGGTTAATTAAGGGTATCATGTGTTATGATACTCTTTTCAGATAAAAATCATTTTAAATAAGAAATAAAAATATTTATGAAAACATTGACAAATGTTAAGAATAAGAGTATTCTATTACTGTGGTTAGCTATTACTAACTATTATTTTTGACAGAAGGTTAGCTTTGGCTAATTTAAGATTGAGAAAAGGGGAGGAAATATGATGCCATTATTACTAGCAAATATTGATGAAGAAAACATTATTCAAAGAGTTGGAGGATCAATAGAAACAAAACATCATTTAGAGAACCTAGGCTTTGTGCCAGGAAGTTCTATTCGTATTGTTAATAAGTCTAATGGTAATATTATTGTCAATATTAAAGACACAAGAATTGCCATTTCTCAAGAATTAGCAAAAAAGATTATTGTGTAGGAAGGGATTATAGATGACATTAAAAGAAGTAAAAATTGGTGATACTGTAACTGTAAAAAAACTAACAGGCCAAGGTGCTACAAAACGTAGAATTATGGATATGGGTATTACGAAAGGTGTAGAAATCTATGTTAGAAAAGTCGCACCTCTTGGAGATCCAGTAGAAGTGACTGTAAGAGGATATGAATTATCATTAAGAAAAGCAGATGCTGCTATGATTGAAGTAGAATAGAATTTAATTTTATCAAAGAGTTAGCAAAGACTAACATAAGGAGGTTAATATGAGTTTAAGTGTTGCATTAGCTGGTAATCCAAATAGTGGAAAAACAACATTATTTAATGCTTTAACTGGAGCAAATCAATTTGTTGGAAACTGGCCAGGAGTTACAGTAGAAAAGAAAGAGGGAAAATATAAAGGGGATAGAGAAATTAAAATAACAGACTTACCTGGAATTTATTCATTATCACCTTATACATTAGAAGAAGTTGTAGCTAGAGAATTTTTGTTGAATGAAAAAGTAGATGTTATTTTAAATATTATAGATGGTTCTAATTTGGAGCGTAATCTTTATTTAACGACACAATTGTTAGAGTTAGGTATTCCAGTTGTTATTGCTGTGAATATGTTAGATGTTATTGAAAAACGTGGAGATGTTATTGATTATAATCACTTATCTCAAGAGTTAGGATGTCCAGTATTACCTATTTCTGCATTAAAGAATAAAGGTATTCAAGAAGTTATGGATAAGATTAAGGAAGTTGCATATCAACCATTTACATCAAAAAATATCTATAGTGAAGATATAAATGAAGTACTAAGTTATTTAAGAAGTTTATTGATTGATAAAATAGATGTTTCAAAATCATTGTTTTATAGCATAAAATTGCTAGAAAGAGATGATAAAATCTTATCTGCATTAAATATTGATATGGATGAGACAAAGATAGTAACATTAGAAAAGAAATATGATGATGATAGTGAAAGTATAGTTACAGATGCTAGATATTCATATATCACAAATATTATAGGATCTTGTTATAAAAAAGGAAGTACAGAGAAACTATCAGTATCTGATAAAATTGATAGAATTGTGACAAATCGTATCTTAGCATTACCAATATTTGCTTTCGTTATGTGGTTAGTTTATTATTTATCAGTGAACACAGTAGGAAGTGCTGCAACTGATTTTGTTAATGATAATATATTTAGTGATGGTTTTGAATTATTTGGATCATTTATTCCAAGTATACCAGAGTTGGTCACTAATGTTTTAGAAGCTATTGGATGTGCTGCATGGTTACAAGGACTTATTGTTGATGGAATTGTAGCAGGTGTAGGAGCAGTTTTAGGATTTGTTCCTCAAATGTTAGTTTTATTCTTATTATTAGCTATTTTAGAAGATTGTGGTTATATGGCACGTATTGCCTTCATTATGGATAGAATTTTTAGAAAATTTGGTCTTTCAGGAAAATCATTTATTCCAATGTTAATTGGAACAGGATGTGGTGTACCAGGTGTTATGGCAAGCCGTACAATAGAAAGCGATAGAGATCGTAAAATGACTATTATGACAACTACATTTATACCATGTAGTGCAAAATTACCTATTATTGCTTTAATTGCTGGTGCTTTATTTAATGAAGCATCATGGATTGCACCAAGCGCTTATTTCTTAGGTGTAGGAGCTATTATTATTTCAGGTATCATTTTAAAGAAAACAAAAATGTTTATGGGAGATCCAGCTCCATTTGTTATGGAAATGCCTGCATACCATCTTCCACGTGTTATGAATGTATTAAGAAGTATGTGGGAAAGAGGTTGGTCTTTCATTAAAAAAGCAGGAACAATTATCTTACTTTCTACAATTGTTATTTGGTTCTTACAATCATTTGGTTTTGAAAATGGAAGTTTAGCAATGGTAGAAGATATGAATAATAGTTTCTTGGCAATGATTGGACAAACATTTGCATGGATTTTTACTCCATTAGGATGGGGAGATTGGAAAGCAGCAGTAGCTTCTATTACAGGATTAGTAGCTAAAGAAAATGTTGTTGCAACATTTGGACAACTTTATGGATTTGCTGAAGTCGCAGAAGATGGTGCAGAAATTTGGGGAACATTGGCAGCAAGCTTCACTGTGTTATCAGCATATTCATTCCTAGCATTTAATTTATTATGTGCTCCATGCTTCGCTGCTATTGGTGCTATTAAAAGAGAAATGAATAACAAAAAATGGACAATCTTTGCAATAGCATATCAATGTGTATTTGCATATATTATTGCATTAATCATATATCAAATTGGAAATCTTGTATTAAATGGTATATTTGGTATTGGAACAATTGTCGCTATTGTTTTATTGATTGGTATGATATACTTATTAGTAAGACCAGCTAAGAAAGCAGATAAGTTAGAAGTGGAATTTTCAGTAAAATAGAAAGGAAAGATGACATAATGAATTTATCAACATTAATTGTATTATTGATTGTTATTGGAATTGTAGGATTAGCTATGAGAACAATCATTAATGATAAAAAAAGTGGTAAGTCTTCATGTGGTGGAGATTGTGGTGGTTGTGGAAATCCATTGTGTCATAGTTCAAAAACAATAATTGAAGATTATAAAAGAGGAGAACTTCATAAATAGTTCTTCTTTTTTATTATATATCTTGACAAATCATGTAAAAAATATTAAACTGTATATAGTTAGCAAAGACTAACTTTATAGATAGCTTATCATAAATATTGTTACTCTCAACTCCTATTCATCGTCATTATAAATACAAAACCAGATAAAGACAAAACATCGAGCAATAATTAACAAGATATCTATGACGGACATAATGTAAAAAAGAAGCTGAACAAATTATTCCTTTTGTTCAGTTTCTTTTTATATTCTATTCGTAATAAAATAGAATAATAATGAGTTGCATTTGAAACCTATATATGATAATCTTAAAATCGAAATGGGTGATATATAATGAAAATGTCAGAAAGACACACAAAGATATTAGATTTACTAACAAAGGAAGAAAAAATAGAAGTTGCAAAATTATCAAATATTTTTAGGGTTTCACAAGTTACTATTCGTAAAGACCTTGATCAATTAGAAAATAAAGGACTTATTATGAGAGAACATGGATTTGCGACATTAAATTCTAAAGACGATATCAATAATAGATTAGCATATAACTATGATATTAAACAAAAGATTGCACAACTAGCAAGTGAAGATGTACACGATGGAGAAACTCTTATGATAGAATCTGGGTCATGTTGTGCTCTATTAGCTTTACAGATAGCTCAAACAAAAAAAGATATCACAATTATTACAAATTCAGCTTTCATTGCTGATTATGTAAGAAAGATTCCACAAACAAAGATTATTCTTTTAGGTGGCGAATATCAAAATGAGTCACAAGTTTCAGTAGGACCAATTGTAAAAAAATGTGTAGAGACATTTTATGTTGATAAATTTTTTATTGGAACTGATGGTTTTTCTGAAGTTTCTGGTTTCACTGGAAATGATTATATGCGTAGTGAAACAGTAAGAGATATGGCAAAGCAAGCAAAACAAGTTATCGTTGTTACAGATTCTAGTAAATTTAATCAAATAGGTGTTGTTAATCTGTTGCCAACTCAAAATATTACAAGTGTTGTGACTGATAATAATATTCCTAATTGTTGTGAAAGTTATTTAATTGAACAAGGTATTACTGTTAAGAAAATATAAATAATAAAAAGGACTAAAGAGTCCTTAAAAGAAACAATCTATCCCTTGATCTAAGAAAACTTGTTGGTAATCTTTCAAGTCTTCTGGATGAAGGGCCTTTATGTTTTTATAAGCATATTCTTTGTTTAAGAGTTCATATTTTCTTTCTCCAAATTGATGAAATGGAAGAAGTTGAACTTTTTGTAATCCAATACTTTTAAATAAATGAGTTATTCCCTTAGCATCGTCTAATGAATCGTTAAAGTGAGGAATAATTGGAATACGTGGTAAAATATCAATGTTGTGATCAACAGCCCATTTTAAATTATTAATGATAAGATCATTGTAAACATGAGTCCCTTGAAAATGTTTATCTCTATCATAATGTTTTATATCAAATAATAATAAATCAAATAATGGAGCTAGATCTTTAAATGTTTGAGATTGAATATAACCAGTAGTTTCTATAGCTAGATGAATATTATGTTGTTTAAGTTCTGTAACTAGTGCCTTCAAAAATGTGGGTTGACTCATTCCTTCACCACCAGAAATTGTCACTCCTCCTTGAGATTCATCATAGAAATCTTTATCCTGTAAACAAATATCAACAATTTCTTTAACCTCTTTATATTCTCCTTCATAACTTAGAGCCTGAGATGGACAATTATCTATACAAGTTAAACAACCCTGACATTTTTCTTGATTAATAGTGATACGCCCATCTTTGGCATCAATAGAATGATGAGGACAAACTTCTATACATTTAAAACAATGAACGCATTTTTGAAAATCATGAAGAATTTGAATATCTGTTAATTGAGATTCAGGATTAGCACACCATTGACATTGAAGAGGGCACCCCTTTAAGAAAACAGTTGTTCTAACTCCTGGACCATCATGAATGCTAAATTTTTGAATATTAAAAATAATACCTTTCATATTGTTTGCTCCTTTGTAAATTTATCATATCATGCTTTTTATGATTTGTAAATTAAAACTTACGAATGAAACTAAAATATATTGTATTTATAATAAAACAATTGACAAACTAATGATATATGCTATTATATATTTGTAAACGAAAGATTAAAATGTTATGAATGAAATTAAAATGGAGGATATAGTATGAAAAATGTTGAACATTTTGGTGATTTAACACCAAGAATGCATGAATTTAGAGAAAGTGTCTTGAATAAAAAACCATATATTTGTGCAGAAAGAGCATTATTAGTGACAGAAGCATATCAAAGGTATCAAAACCAACCAGCAGTTATGAAACGTGCTTTAATGTTAAAAAATATTTTAGAGAAGATGTCTATTTATATTGAAGATGAAACACTTATTGTTGGAAATCAAGCTGCTTCAAATAGAGATGCACCTATTTTTCCAGAGTATACATTAGAGTTTGTTATTAATGAATTAGATTTATTTGAAAAAAGAGATGGAGATGTTTTTTATATTACTGAAAAAACAAAAGAGGATTTAAGATCAATTGCTCCATTTTGGGAAAATAATAATTTAAGATCTAAGGGAGCTGCTTTGCTACCTGATGAAGTCAGTGTGTTTATGGAAACTGGATTCTTTGGAATGGAAGGTAAATTGAATTCTGGAGATGCACATTTGGCTGTTGATTATAAACAGTTATTGAAAGTAGGATTAAAGGGTTATGAAGAAAGAACGAGACAATTAAAAGAACAATTAGATTTGTGTATTCCTGAGAATATTGATAAATATCATTTTTATAATGCTGTTTTAATTGTTATTGAAGCTGTAAAAACATATGCTCATAGATTTTCTGAACTTGCTCAAGAAATGGCCAAAAATGCTCAGGGGAAAAGAAAAGATGAATTGTTGAAAATAAGTCGTATATGTTCTAAAGTTCCTTATTATCCTGCTGAAAGTTTTCATGAAGCTGTTCAATCTACATGGTTTATTCAATTAATTTTACAAATTGAGTCTAATGGACACTCATTATCATATGGGCGTTTTGATCAATATATTTATCCATATTATATTAATGACTTTAAGAATCATAAAATAACAGAAGAATCTGCTGTAGAATTACTTACAAATCTATGGATAAAAACTCTTACAATCAATAAAGTAAGAAGTCAAGCACATACTTATAGTAGTGCAGGAAGTCCAATGTATCAAAATGTGACTATTGGAGGACAAACAAAAGATAAAAAAGATGCTGTTAATGAATTATCATATCTTGTTCTAAAATCAGTTGCTCAAACAAGACTCCCACAGCCAAATTTGACAGTACGATATCATAGGGAATTAGATAAAAAATTTATGGATGAATGCATCGAAGTTATGAAATTAGGGTTTGGAATGCCTGCTTTTAATAGTGATGAAGTCATTATTCCTTCATTTATTGAAAAAGGAGTCAAAGAAGAAGATGCCTATGATTATAGTGCTATTGGATGTGTAGAAACTGCAGTTCCGGGAAAATGGGGCTATAGATGTACAGGTATGAGTTATATGAATTTTCCTAGAATTCTTTTGATTACAATGAATGATGGAATTGATCCCACATCAGGAAAGCGTTTTGTAAAAAGTTGTGGACATTTTAAAGATATGACATCATTTGAAGAACTACAAATTGCGTGGGATCATGTAGTTAGAGAATTAACACGCATGAGTGTGATAGTAGAAAACGCTATAGATTTAGCATTAGAAAGAGATGTTCCAGATATTTTATGTTCTACATTAACAGAAGATTGCATTGGTAGAGGAAAGACAATTAAAGAAGGTGGAGCAATTTACGACTTTATTTCAGGACTTCAAGTTGGAATAGCAAATATGGCAGATAGTTTAGCTGCTATTAAAAAGCTTGTCTTTGATGAAAAGAAAATTACACCAACACAATTATGGGATGCATTAGAAGACAATTTTACAAGTGAAGAGAGTCAAAGAATTCAAAGAATGTTAATCAATGATGCACCTAAATATGGAAATGATGATGATTATGTAGACAATCTTATTGTTGAAGCATATAACAGTTATATTGACGAAATGAAAAAATATCCAAACACACGTTATGGAAGGGGTCCAATTGGGGGAATACGTTATGCAGGAACATCTTCTATTTCAGCTAATGTAGGACAAGGATTAGGAACTCTTGCAACACCTGATGGAAGAAAAGCGAAAACCCCACTTGCAGAAGGATGTTCACCAGCTCATGCAATGGATAAGTGTGGACCAACAGCAGTCTTTAAGACAGTTTCAAAACTACCAACTCATGAAATTACAGGTGGAGTATTACTTAATCAAAAGGTAACACCAGCAATGCTTTCAACAGAGGAAAATAAAACAAAATTAGAAATGATTATTAGAACGTTCTTTAATAGATTAGATGGATATCATGTTCAATACAATGTCATTGACAAAGAAACAATGCTGGATGCACAAATTCATCCAGAAAAACACCGTGATTTAATTGTAAGAGTTGCAGGATATTCAGCATTCTTTAATGCGTTATCAAAAGCGACACAGGATGATATTATTGGAAGAACAGAACAAGAACTATAAATAAAATCAAACTATAACAAATGATGATTGATCAGGAGTTATAGTTTTTTTAATATAATGATAATTTCTTTAATAAATTTACATATTCTTAACTCATATTAAACAAAATATTGCTATTTTGTTAATAAAAAAAGATATAAACTGTAGGTGTCTTGAAAGACAAGGTATAAAAAGGAAGGATATAAAAATGAAAAAATTAGGAATTTTATTATTAACATGTTTATTAGCTGTAGGTCTAGTAGGATGTGGAGAGGATAATAAAAATGATTCTACTTCTACAGATAATACAGAATTGAGCGGTAAAGTAAGTTTAGATGGTTCAACTTCAATGGAGAAGTTTGTTAATGGGTTAAAAGAGGCAATGGCTGAAAAGTATCCAAATTTATTATTAGAACCACAGTTTACAGGATCAGGAACAGGAATCCAATCATGTATTGCTGGAACAGCAGATATTGGTAATTCATCAAGAGCATTAAAGGATGAAGAAAAGGCACAAGGATTGGTGGAAAACATTGTGGCTATTGATGGAATTGCAGTTGTTGTTGATAAAGACAATACAATAGGCAGAGTGACAAAAGATCAATTAATAAAGATTTATACAGGTCAAATTAAAAATTGGAAAGAGATTAATGGAAAGGATCAAAAAATTGTTGTTATTGGACGTGAAGCTAGCTCTGGAACAAGAGGTGCATTTGAAGAAATCTTAGATGTTGAAGAGAAATGTCAATATGCTCAAGAATTAAATGAAACAGGAGCAGTTATGGCTGCTGTTGCAGCAACTCCAGGAGCTATAGGATATGTTTCATTAGATAATGTCGATGATTCAGTTATAGCTTTACAATTAGATGGTGTAGCCCCTAGTGAGGAAACAGTTAAAGATGGAACTTATGCATTACAAAGACCATTTGTAATGGCTACAAAAGGATCAATAGAGGAACAAAATGAACAAGTGAAAGCTATATTTGATTTTATTGATAGTGAGGAAGGTCAAGAGGTTATTAAAGCAGTTGGTCTTGTTTCTCCAAAATAAGTATTTGTAAATAAGGGATTTTAACAATCCCTTATTTATATAAAGTTAATATCAATTAAACAAGCATGAGATATTGAAAATATATAAAAAGAAAATACTTATTAAAATCATTATAGAAAAAGAGGTTATTTTATGGAAAAAGAAGTTATCTCTATTATTGCAAATAGAAAAACAAAGTCTATGGTAGAAAAAGTTGCATCAATAATTTTTGTTTGTTGTGCTATTGTCTCTATCGTTGCAGTTATTTCTATTACAGGATATATGATTATATCTGGAACACCTGCTATCTTTGAAGTAGGACTATCAGATATTCTTTTTAGCAATGTATGGGCACCAACAGCGAGTCATCCACAATTTGGTATTTTAAATATTATTTTAACATCAATTATAGGTGTATTTATGGCTATTTGTATTGGTGTACCTATTGGAGTATTAACTGCTGTTAACTTGGCAGAGATAGCGAGCCCCAAAGTCAAAAAAATTATCAAATCAGCAATAGAACTTTTAGCAGGAATTCCATCAGTTGTATATGGTTTATTAGGAATACTGATTATTAATCCATTAATGTATCAATTAGAACTATTAATCTTTAAAGATTCTACAACACATCAATTTACAGGTGGATCAAATTTAATTTCAGCTATTATTGTATTAGCTATTATGATATTACCAACACTTATTAATATTACAGAAACATCATTAAATGCAGTACCAGATGATTATCGCAAGAGTTCTCTTGCTTTAGGAGCAAGCCAAATGCAAACAATATTTAGGGTTGTACTTCCTGCTGCAAAAAATGGAATTATGTCAGCAATTGTACTAGGAGTAGGACGAGCAATAGGAGAGGTTATGGCAATATTGCTTGTTGCAGGAAATTCAGTCAATTTTCCATTACCATTCAATTCAGTTCGTTTTCTTACAACTGGAATTGTTTCAGAGATGGGGTATGCGTCAGGAACTCATAGAGAGGTATTGTTTACAATTGGATTAGTGTTATTTGTTTTTATATTAGTCATTAATCTTGTATTAACATATATTTTGAAGAAAGGTGACGAAAATGGAAAATAGTCTTTTTAATAAAAAAAGTAGAATAAGTGATAAAATACTTAATATTTTAATACAATTTTCTACTTTGATTTCAGTGAGCCTTTTGGTTGTTATTATTGGATATATATGTATAAGAGGTATACCATGTTTCCGTTTTGATTATTTAATCAATACAACAAGTATATTAAAAAACACAGTAGGTATTTTACCAAATATTATTAATACCATTTATATCATTCTTCTAACCTTAATTATTGCTGGACCAATAGGAATAGGTGGAGCTATATATCTTAATGAATATGCAACAAATAAAAAAATTGTGGAAATCATTTCATTTACAACAGAAGTATTAGCAGGAATTCCTTCTATTATTTATGGATTATTTGGAATGTTGTTTTTTGGAAATTTATTTAATTTAAGTTATTCAATTTTAACAGGTGCATTAACATTATCAATTATGGTTTTACCAATTATTTCACGTAATACACAAGTAGCTTTAGAAGCAGTTCCAAAAAGCTATCGAGAAGCAGCTTTGGGAATTGGTGCAACAAAATGGTATATGATTCGTACAGTTCTATTGCCAAGTGCTATTCCTGGAGTTTTAACAGGTGTCATTTTAGCTATGGGAAGAATTGTTGCTGAATCTGCAGCATTATTGTTTACGGCAGGAAGTGTAAGTGCATTACCAATAAATATATTTTCTCATATTTTTTCTAGTGGTGGAACTTTAACAATTCAACTTTATTTAGAAATGGCTAAAGCTCATTATGAAGTTGCATTTGTGATAGCATTGGTATTAATTATTATAGTATTAGCACTTAATTTTATAGCAAAATGGATATCTCAAAAATTTGATGTAAATAAGGTAGGATAGATTATGGATATAAAAATTCAAGCAAAACATTTAAATCTTTTTTATGGAACAAAACATGCTTTAAAAGATGTTGATCTAGATATAAAGAAAAATGCTATTACAGCATTTATTGGTCCATCTGGATGTGGTAAATCTACATTTTTAAAGACTTTGAATAGAATGAATGATTATGTAAAAAACGTTAAAATAACAGGAGAAGTTACTTTAGATAAAGAGAATATCTATGATTCTAGAGTAGATACAACAATTCTTAGAAAAAAAGTAGGTATGGTTTTTCAACAACCTAATCCCTTTCCTATGAGTATTTATGACAATGTTGCTTATGGACCAAGGATTCATGGTATTAAAAATAAAAAACAATTAGATGATATTGTAGAACGAAGCTTAAAGGCAGCAGCATTATATGATGAGGTTGCAGATCGATTGCATACTTCAGCATTAGGATTGTCTGGTGGACAACAACAACGTTTATGTATTGCAAGATGTTTGGCTGTTGAACCTGAGGTTATTTTATTAGATGAGCCAACAAGTGCTCTTGATCCTATTTCAACTTTAAAGATTGAAGAACTATTAATGGAATTAAAACAAAAATATACAATTGCGATAGTGACTCATAATATGCAACAGGCATCTCGTATTGCAGATTATACAGCATTCTTTTTAGTAGGAGAAATGGTAGAATACGGAAAGACAAATGATGTTTTTTCAATGCCTAAAGATAAAAGAACAGAGGACTATATTACGGGACGTTTTGGTTAATATTGCGTTTTATATCAAAAACAAATATAATGGAGGTAGAAAATTGTGAGAAAACAATTTGATAACGAATTAAATAAATTGAATAAAGATTTAATAGAAATGGGGCATCTTGTAGAAACTGCTATTGAAAATATGATAGATTCATTTAAGCACCAAGATAAAGCTTTAGCTAAAGAGATTATTGCAAATGATCGTATAATTAATGATAAAGAAAGAAGTATAGAATCAAGAGCATTTCGTTTAATTCTAACTCAACAGCCTATTGCAACAGATTTAAGAAATGTCACAACTGCATTAAAGATTGTTACAGATTTGGAACGTATTGGAGATCAAGCAGCAGATATTGCAGATATATTACTTCACTTTGATGGAGAACACCTTTATAGAACAGTTGAACATATTCCAAAAATAGCAAAAAAAGCAAAAATCATGGTACATGAGGCAATTGATGCTTTTATTCAAAAGGATTTAGCTACAGCAAAAATAGTTATTGAAATGGATGATGAAATAGATAGATTGTTTCAAGAAGTTAAACAAGAGGTTGTTGAAATTCTTCAAGAAAATAGAGAGAAGGCAGATTATTGTATTGATTTCTTAATGATTGCTAAATATTTAGAAAAAATAGGGGATCATGCAGTTAATATTTGTGAATGGTTAGAATTTAATCGAACAGGAACACTTAATGAACAAAGGTTGATTTAAGGAGGATAGAAATGAACGAAAGCATATATGTGATAGAAGATGATGAAAATATTCAAGAAATTGTTAAATTAGCTTTAGAATCAAATGGCTATCAAGTGAAAGTTTATGATAATGCTATTGATGCAATTGTAGATATCAATAACAATATGCCAGATCTTGCTATTTTTGATATTATGTTACCTCAGATGGATGGAATAACAGCAATCAAAAAGATTAGAGAAACAAATACGCATATGCCAATACTTGTTTTGAGTGCTAAAGATAGTGAAATAGATAAAATTAGAGGCTTAGACAATGGTTGTGATGATTATATGACGAAACCTTTTGGAATACTTGAACTATGTGCAAGAGTTCGTACATTATTAAGACGTGTTCAACCTAAGAATAAACTGATGAATACACCAACTCTTTCTATTGATAAATCAACATATACTATTAAACATAATAATAAGATTATAGATTTAACACACAAAGAATATCAATTATTAGTATATCTTATTGAAAATAAAGATAGAGTTGTAACAAGAGATGAATTATTAAATACAATTTGGGGTTATGATTTTATTGGAGAATCAAGAGCTTTAGATGTGCATATTAGATCATTAAGAAAGAAATTAGATGATAATGGAGAAAAATATATTAAAACAGTACGTTCTGTAGGTTATAGATTTATAGAAAAGGAAGATAATCATGACTAAATCAATTTTACGTTATTTTGTTGTTGTATTGATTATTACTCTTTTGAGTACAAGTCTTTTATCAGCAACTCTTATCTCTAATGGTTTGTTAGCAACGACAAAAGAAAACATGGTATCTTCTTTAAAACTTATAGATTATGCAATTGATTTTCATAAACCATTTTCTCAACAGGTCAAAGAATTAAATCCTTTAACTTATAGTCAAGAAACAAGACTGAGTATTATAGATAAAAATGGTAATGTTATTGCAGATACAGATTCTCAAGACATATCAAAGAATCATATTGATCGTCAAGAAATTCAAGAAGCATTAAAAACAGGAATAGGATATGCACAAAGAAAGTCAGAGACAACAGGAAGAAACATGTTGTATACTGCTTATTATCATCATGATTATATTATTCGACTATCAATACCATATAATGGTATTGTGGATTATATACCTGCACTTATTCCTGCATTATCTATAAGTGCAGTTGTTTCATTTATAATAGCGCTTCTTTTATCACGACGATTAGCATATCGTATATCTAAGCCTATCTTAGAAATTGGAGAGGGTTTAGATCATATGACGAAAGATTTTCGTTTTGATTTAAAAACATATGATTATCAAGAATTCAATGTTATTGTTGATACAATTCATAATCTGTCTCATCGTTTAAGAAAGTCAATGCGAGAAGTACGTTTAGAAAAACTGAAAATAGATGAAATACTTAGACAAATGAGTGAAGGATTTGTTTTATTAGATGAAAATTATAAAATTCTAAGTATCAATGCTCAAGCAACAAGTCTATTAGGAAATCTTAAAATATATGATTCTTTTATAGAATGTTCAAAAAATGAAAAAATCATAGAAGCTCTTAAAAACGGTGCTTATAAGCAAATGATAGAACTCAATATAGATGATAATATATATGCTTGTTTTATTTCGAGGGTGGATTTAGGAACAACATTATTATTTGTTGATATAACAGCTAGTAAAAAGGCAGAAAAAATGAGAAATGAGTTTTTTTCAAATGTTTCCCATGAATTAAAAACACCTTTAACATCTATTAAAGGATATAGTGATTTGTTAGTTCAAGATTATATTCAAGATGAAGAAAAGAAAAAACAAATGTTATATAAAATTCAAAATGGAGTTAATAATATTTCAACATTAATTAATGATATTCTTATGTTGTCTAAAATAGAGAATATGGATAATAAAGTAGAAATGACTACACTAAAGATAAAGAATATGATAAGTGATGTATTAGAAAGTTATGTTGGGGAAATGAAGCAACATGATATTCATATTCATTATGATTTTAAAGATATTCTTTATATGGGTGATTATCAACAAATTTATATGCTTTTTAATAATTTGATTGGAAATGCTATAAAATATAATAAAGATCAAGGACATGTCTATATTGATGTGGAAGAAGTAGAAAATGCTATGAAAATCACAATCAAAGATACAGGCATTGGAATTCCGTTAGCGGATCAATCACGTATATTTGAACGTTTTTATAGAGTTGATAAAGGAAGAAGTAGAGAAAGAGGTGGAACAGGATTAGGTTTAGCAATTGTCAAACATATTGTTTCTTATTATAAAGGAACAATATATTTAGAAAGTGAATTAAATATAGGAACGACAATTGAAGTTGTTTTGCCTCAACAATCAGAAGTTTAAAAACTTCTTTTTTTGTCTATAATACAATGGGTGATAGAAATGAATCAATCATATTGGCAAAAAACAACAAGAAAAAGAACAGAAAAAGTGCTCAATAAAGATATCACAACAGATATTGTTATTATAGGTGGAGGTTTGGCAGGAGTATCATTAGCTTATCAATTAAAAGATAGTCCTTATCGTATTATTGTGTTGGAAAAAGATGCAATGGGAAGTCATACGACAGGACATACAACAGCTAAGTTAACAACATTGCATGGACTTCTATATCAAAAAATAACAAAAAATTACGATATACATCAAGCTTATTTATATTATCGTTCTAATGATAAAGCATTAAAAGAAATACAAAACATTATAAAAAGAGAAAGTATATCTTGTGATTATCAGGAAAATTCTTCTTATATATATACAGATGATCCTCAGTATGTTAAAGATATTGAAGAACAGAAAAAAATATTGGAATCATTACGTGTAGAGGTTGTAGAAGATAACCAACATCTAGCATCTATTGGTTTAAAAAATCAAGCAATCTTTCATCCATTAAAGTATTTGTTTGCATTAATACAGAGTTGTCAAAAAAGTGGAGTTCTATTTTTTGAATATAGTCAAGTCACACATATTGAAAGAAAGAATAAATTATTTACTTTGAGTGTCAATCATCATAAAGTGAAATGTCAATATCTTATTCATGCGACAAGATATCCATTTATAAAAAAAGGAATATACTTTATGAAACTTTTTCAACAAAGGGAATATGTTGATTATAAAGAAACACAAAAAGGAAAAGATAGTTATTTATGTATTGATCAAACTTGTAGTTATCGCCCCTTAATGAATGATGATTTACTAATGATTGATAGAGATGCAAAAGATTGGTATGCTCAAGATAGTATTCCATTAAGAGGTATTCCATATATTGGAAGAATTCATCAATATCAACAAGAATTTATTATTTATGGATTTCAAAAGTGGGGGATGACATTATCGCAAGTTGCTGCGAGATTAATTGCTGATTTGATTTTGGAAAGAGATAACCCCTATGAAGAACTTTATTCATGTCATTATTTTTCTATTGCTTCAGCAAAGCAATATACTCAAAAAATAATAAATAATGTGACAAGAGGTTATTGGAGTCAAAGATTTCATACAAGAAGTATACAAAGCTTAGATGTTAAAGAAGGTGCAATTGTTAAGGTGGATGGACATTTAACAGCAGTATATAAGGATGGGCAAGAGAAACTTCATTACTTTTCACCATATTGTCCACATCTTAAGTGTTTAGTGCATTTTGATAAAAAAAGTCAAACTTGGGTGTGTCCTTGTCATCAATCTGTCTATGATGCATATGGACAACTGATTGAAGGACCTAGTATATTTTCACTTCATAAGCGTAAAAATTAAACTTTCTTTTTATATGAGAATCCCTTATACTATAAAGTATAGGGGATGATTTTATGAAATGTGATGTGTGTCAAACAAAGATTCCATTAGGACAAGACACTTGTCCTAATTGTGGATATAAGATGAGAGTGAGTCATGCTAGTGCATATGATGCAAGTGGGAAAACACATAATCATATTCAAGTGAATAAAGACTATACAAGGGTAAGAACAAGAGCAAGAAATAAAAGTCATAAATTCAAACAAATCTTTATGGTAGTCATTGTTGTATCTTTAATTGTTCCAGTGACTTCATTTATTGTCTTTATATTAGGAAATATTTCTACTGAAGAACCATCATATCAAATACAAGAAGAAATTTATCAACAATATATAGATGATGAGACAGTAGAGGAAGCATTAAACTTTGAACAAGACTTCGTTCAATATTTATCAGATAATGATTATTCAGATATTTTTGTTAAAGAGGAATTAAAAGAAGTGAATGACTCTTATGCTACAACAACGACAATAGATTGTGAAAAATTTGGTTTCCATTATACAGTTCAAACAATACATCAACAAGAAAATATAGAGAATATACAATTAAATATTTCTGGTAATATAGACTCAGAAATAGATAGAGATGAATTTTATATAGAAGAGGATCAAATCAATGAAATAGCTGATTATATACAATTAGATGATGTATATTCACTTTTCAAGGATTCTCGTACAAAGATGAAGAAACAAGATAGTAATTATTTATATAGTGAATCCTTAGATTCTCTATATATTTATATGACTGAAGATGATTTTGATGATAGTTATTACTTTTATTATGGAGTTATAAAAACATACGGGAGAAGATAAAAAATCTTCTTTTTTTTATTGCTATATTTAAATGCAATCATGATTATACGTTACAATCAATGTAATGTGTTTCTTTGTATTAGTTATATATTTAAAGGATAGAGAAGATATGCTAGAATGAGCCCGTCAAATAATTAAGGTTTTATGATGAGTGTTGCTATAAGTTCTAAAGCAACATTATTCTTATAAAAAAGAAAGGGATATAAATATGAAAAAAATTAAGAAAGTATTGATGTGTTTTTTGGCTTTATCAATGGTATTCAGTTTCTATATTATGAATACCAATGCAGTGGAAGAAAATGTTATTTCTTTCCCTGTAGAGTTCTTTGATATTGATGCAGACGGCTTGTTTTTTGAATATTTTCTAGGAGATGGAATGGACACATTCGGATTCAAGAATTCCGATAATGTCGGTCCAACATTAGGATTGGTATCTCCACAATTAGGTGATGATGGCAATCC
>JAETUM010000030.1 GCA_021768625.1 Candidatus Stoquefichus sp.
AACATTGCTGTTTTGAATCAGAACAGCGTTTCAGATAACTGTACACAATAAAATCTCTCGGACTCATTTTTTCATTAAAAATATTATTTGGCAGTATAAAATAATTTCCGTTAATGCTATCAGCCTCCTTTCGCAAAAATATCCCTTCATATAGGTAGGCAGTGGGAATGATGTTTTAACTACCATTTTTTGAAATATTTATAAATTGTTTACAAATTGAAGCACCTCCAAACCCAAATTTTAGAAAATAAAAAAGAGCCAAACCTTTTACATACAATCCACCCTTAGTGCATACAGTTATTTTCAAACTGTTTTGATAACACTATGGGCAAAAAATATGTAAAAAATTTGACTCTATCAATTCTGATTTATTAGGCTTTGAGGATTAAAAGTTTTTCAAAACAAATTTATGCTTTCTTGCTTAACCCTGCTCCTGATCTCAAGTAGTAAATAATTTTAATCAGTGATATCAGTAACTTAAAAAGTTGCCCTTATTCAGTTTTCAATGTATATAATTGACATCTTATGCCAACAATACTTAATTTAGCATATTCAAAAATTTGTGTCAAGTATGTTTGCAAATAAAAAGATAAGTTGATTATAATTCTAAAACTTTTTGCTTTATCATTTCAATTACTTTGTAAAATGCATCATCATTTTGTCCTGTAGGATCAGGTATTCCCCAATCATCATCAAAGCCTTTATCAATGAAAGGGCAACCTACATCACAACCCATTGATATTGCAATATCAGGTGTAGGAATTTCATCAATAGTTTTGCTGTACTGCGTTTTTTCCATATCAATGTTATAGAGTTGTTTCATCAATCTAACAGCATCCTGATTTATCTGAGGTTTAGTTTCAGTACCTGCCGAATAAAAATCAAATTTATCTCCTAACAAATGCTTTCCGAGAGCTTCTGCTATTTGACTTCTGCACGAATTATGCACACATATAAAAGCAATTCTTTTCAATTCATTTACCTTCTTTGTTTTTGCAGTTTATCGAGCAGTTTCTCAACATCCGCAGTTTTTAATACCTTGCCCATTGAAACAACCTTATCATTAACAACAATGGCAGGCATACTCATAACACCATAGGCCATAACCTTTTGCAAATCTGTTATATATTCAACTTTAATATCAATACCCAAATTTTTAACAGCAGCTTTTGCATTTTCGTATTGTTCATGGCAGGATTTACACCTTGCGCCAAGAACTTTAATACAGCATATTCCGTTATTAGCATCAGAACAGCAATCATTTGAAATATCAATTTCTCCTGTTTCACAAGCACCACTGCAGCTGCAAGTACAATCAGGTGCTTTCTTTTCTTTCTTTTTCTTACCAAAATTAAATAATGACATTATAAATACCTCCAAAATTTTTAATTAAATTATAAATGGTTGAATAACATTAAATAAATAGCCAACTATGATTATTCCGATTGTGCATACCGCAATGAAGATTGCCAACAACTTTGGTTTTACAGCCTTGCGAAGCATTATTATAGATGGCAAAGATAAAGTTGTAACACCCATCATAAAGGAAAGTACCACTCCAAGTAATGCGCCCTTCGCAAGCAATGCTTCTGCAATCGGAATTGTACCGAATATGTCTGCATACATTGGTATGCCTGCAATGGTTGCAATGATTACACCAAACGGATTGTTATCGCCGAGAATTTTTACAACGAAATCCTGTGGTATCCAGTTATGAATAATTGCACCGATACCTACACCTATCAGAATATAAGGTGCAACTTTTTTTAATGTACCGACAACCTGTTCATTAGCAAATTTAATTCTGTCTTTTGCTTTTAATTCTTCCTGAGGTGCATCAATTGTATTGGCATTTCTGATAAATTCTTCGACCTGATTTTCAAGGTGTAATTTTTCAATAATTGTACCGCCTAAAACAGCGATGACAAGACCTACAACAACATAGATTACTGCAACCTTCCATCCGAATATACTCATAAGCAGAACAAGAGAGCCTAAATCCACCATAGGTGATGAAATCAGAAATGAAAAAGTAACACCAAGCGGCAACCCTGCACTTGTAAAGCCGATGAAAAGAGGGATTGAAGAACAAGAGCAGAATGGAGTAACCGTACCTAAAAGTGCAGCAATAATATTTGCACCTATACCGTGAAATCTGCCGAGTATTCGTCTTGTTCTTTCAGGCGGAAAATAACTTTGGATGTAAGAAATAATAAAAATCAAAAAGCATAATAATACAACTATTTTGATAGTATCATAAACAAAAAAGTTTATACTGCTGCCGATTTTACTTTCAACATCCAATCCGATTAGTCCTAATAGTTTTGCAATAACTCCATTAAGCCATTGCATTCCGAGAACCTGATTCTGAAAAAAATCCCATATATTTTTAATAATTTGCATAAGCATCAGCCTTTCATATAAATAAATAGAAATGTGTCAATGTATATCTTTTAAAATAAATCGTGTATGGTTACACGACTTATTTACAGCAGTTGCAATCTTCGCCATTGATTACAGTCAATTCATTTAAGATTTCCTTTGCCTGATCTGCACCGCGTTCGGAAATTGAATAGTACATCCATTTGCCTTCTTTTCTGCCGAAAACAATTTCACTATCGCATAATATTTTCATATGGTGCGACAATGTTGGCTGAGTAACATTCAATTCCTCAAGAATTTTACAGGCACATTTTTCACCTGTACCAAGAAGCTTGAGAATTTTAACCCTATTTTCATCGCATAGTGCTTTGAAAATAATTGCTGTTCTTTTTTCATCAATGTTCATTTTATCACTTCCATAGATAGTTATCTATATGTATTATATGCAACAAATAGATATTTGTCAATGTGTTTTTTACTTTTTTCGATTTTATATTGTTAGTGTTAAAATTTTTATATGGGGGTTATTAAAATTTTTAATTTACAATAGGTCGATTTATTGAAAATAAGTTGTCAGAGATTTTTGAGAGACTCAATTCTCAAAATTTGGCTTAAAATGGTGTGTTTCTGAATCGGTTTAGTCTCTCGAACCACTTTAGTTCGATGAACTGACCGATTCATTTGTATTTTGGCGGTTCTTGAAGTATAGGACAGGCTCTCATTTTTCTGTAAAAAGAAAATTGGGGCCTGTATTTGTATTTAGGTCAAGAATTCGAACCACCCTATTTTGTTTTTATGGTATAGGGCATTTAAATGCCAGAGTCAGGGAGTATCATAAAACAATAAATTTTTTGAAGGAGGTATATTTTTATGAAATATACGAAAAAATTCAAAGAGGATATCATTTCAAGATATTCCAAAGGAGAATCGGTACACGATTTGTCTCTATCAACCGGAACTAGTGTCAGCACAATATACAGTTGGATTAAGACTTCCGTGGGTATTGTTCCGGTAACTGGTCTTCATAAGACCATAAAAGAACAGGAAAAGAAAATTAGTCGGCTTGAGAATATGATAAAAATCATACAGAATGCCGATTTTTTCAAAAATGTTTCTTTGTCTGAAAGATTGGAAATTATTGATGAAGTTTGGGAAGAATATGGAATTAACGCTTCTTGTGATGCTTTAGATGTTGCACGGGGTACTTTCCATAATCATCAAAAGAGAGGAAAGGGGAAAAACTATTTGCACGAAAAACGCAAGAAAGAATTGTTACCTGAAATTCAAAAGATTGACCAAGAATTTCATCATATTTATGGTGCGAATAAGATAACAGCTGAATTAAAGAATCGTGGCTTTAATGCAAGTAAAAACACGATTCTTAAAATTATGGAAGAAGAACACATTCGCAGCTTAAGAATGGATAAGAATTATCATGCATTTCTCAATAGCGAAAAGAAAAATGTGCTGAATAGAAAATTTGATATGGATAAACCTAATCAGGCTTGGGTGAGTGATGTTACATATTTACAGATTGATGAAAACCATCCGAAATGCTATTTCCTATGCGTCATAATGGATTTGTACTCAAGAAAAATAATTGCCCATTCAGTAGGTGAAAGTAATAGCAAGCGCTTGATGAATTTGACACTTAAAAAAGCAGTTGAAGTGCGTGGCGTGCACAAAAATCTTGTATTTCATAGTGACAGAGGCTCTAATTATACATCTAAATCATTTGGTGACTTAATAAATGAGTATGGCTTTATCCAATCATTTTCCAAACCAGGTACACCATATGATAATGCAGTCATAGAGTCATTTTTCCAAAATTTCAAAATAGAATGTTTTAACCATTATTTCAATATAAAATCCAAAAAGGAATTGATAAATATTTTAGATGAATATGTCAATTTCTATAACATTAAAAGGTCTCATTCCTATTTGAATTATGTGTCTCCAAATCAGTATGAAGATAGGTACTATCATTCAAAATAGTATTATATTTAATAAAAAATTGGTCACATTTTGCTATTTTTCGTCTTATATATTATGAAAAGCAAAAAAATTAAAACTTTTTTTGTTACCTTTTACATTTTTCGACACTATATATTATATAAGGATAAATTCATCTTATTTCTCGGATGTTTTGATTCCAATATTTCACGAGTCTTGCTTGTACTGATATGAGTATAGATTTGCGTAGTTGCAATAGAACTATGTCCAAGAAATTGCTGAATATATCTTATATCTACGTCTTCATTGTGGAGTTCGGTTGCGAAAGTATGTCTGAACATATGTGGTGTAATGTGCAATGGTACACCAACAGCATTTGCATAATCATTAACCATATATCGTATGGACTGCTCAGATAAGCGGTTGCCTAACTTGTTTGTGAGCAGGTAATCTGTTTTTCAAGAACAGATTTTCAGGTAACTGCTTATCGTCTTATTTAAGTTATTGCTTATACACATTATTCGTTCTTTAGAACCTTTGCAGAATATTCGGATTGTGTTGTCGCCCAAGTTAACAGCAGAGAGTTTAAGATGAGATATTTCTGATACTCTCATTCCGGTTGAAAACAGTAACTCAATTACAACAATATTTCGTAAAGTTACCTCTTTCTGATAGTTTGTAACTGCTATTGAATGTTGTTTATATGCGTAAGTAAGCATATCCTGAATACAGTTCAGCGGTATCGTTCGTGGTAATTTTAAAGGCTCTTTGTATTTAAGAATTATCTTGTGGAACGGATTGAATTCAATAATATCTTCAATCTCCATATATCGATAAAATGCTTTTACACAGGCAATTTTCCTCTTTGCACTTTTAGGCTTGTACTGATTGTGCAGCATATTGATATATGAATTGAGTTCGTTTTTATCAAAGCAGTCACGCTGATTCATAAAATCACAAAACTGTCTTAAATCAATTTTGTAAGCCTTATGGGTTAGGCCACTTAAACCTTTTAAGGATTTACAAACAATTAAGTATTTGTCCTTTTCATTAACTAAATTAAACATAAAAAACCTCCGTATATTGATAAGTTCATTATGACGGAGAATACATTAAAAGTCGATTATTATCTTGAAAAAATGTACAATTGTGTTGGTATTTTATACAGTTTTGATGATTTTATTGAAAAATTAAATTAAATGTAATAAAATATAATTATATGAAATTTAAATAAAGGATAACTATGAATTATCACAAAATTTATTGAGGAGTTTAGTTTATGGAAAAATATACTTTTGAAAAAGATGGACAATATGATTTTTACAATATGTTTTTACCTCGAGTTAATCCTAACTTGAATATAGAAGAGATCTTAAATGATAATAATGACGGTATCATAAACGGTAATCTACTTGAATTCAAACTTCATGTAACTGATTTGAATTCTGTATTATTTCAATGTATAAAATATCTTTCAGCACTTCGAATAAAAGGAAAACCTGTACCTGCCAACATATTAATTATTGATGTAAATACTGCAACACTATGGCTATACCGTTCAGAAAAATACCTTAACAATATTGAAAAAGTATATTCAGGAGCTGCCTCAAAAGATAATAGTGAATTTATAGGTGAAAATGCTAATCAAGTATTGCATTATGACAATCCTCTTGAAGTTGAAGATATCGTTAATTTGTTGAAAGAAAACAATTTTACAAAAATACATATTGATGAAAACTGCATTGTAGGTTGGGCAGAAACATTTTATAAAAAAGTTCCAATAGCAAGAAAAGAGGATTTTTTAGGGGATGATACGGGGAAACATAAAACTATTGGAGAAATAAGAAAACCTGTTCATTTGGCTGATTATATTTATCCTTATAAAGGTAAATCTAATATAAAATTCAATTACTTAATGGATAAATTAAATGATACTTTGCAAAAGAAGAACTTAGGTGCTTTTTATACACCTAAATTATATGCGAAAAAGTCTATTGAGTTAGTTCGTATAGCAATAGAGCGTGTTCCTGAAGGTAATGATTATATTATTCTTGATCGGTGTGCAGGAACAGGAAATCTTGAAAGCAATTTTACTGATGAAGAGTTGTCTCATTGTATTGTCTCCACCGTTGAATACTATGAATATAAGGTTTTGCAAGAATTGATAGGTTCAAAGGTCAGACATATAATTCCACCAATTGAGACAACAGAAACATTTAATGCAGGGCTGGTTACAGGTGCTGATGCATTAAGCAAGGAATATATAGACAATCCTGTTATAAAACAATATTTAGATAATCCTAACTGTACAATTATTCTGTTTGAAAATCCTCCGTATGCTGAAACGACATCTATTGAGCATCAAAAGAAAAAGCAATCCAAAAATTCTTCAGGTTGGAAAAATAGTTTTGTTGTCCAGCAAATGAAAAAAGAAATTAATGGCGTTACATCTAATGATTTGGGGAATGCTTTTATTTGGTCAGCATTTAAATACTATTTAAGACAACCTACTGATAGTTATATTGTATTTTCTCCCGTTAAATATTGGAAAGCACAGCATCTAATAGATAAAGAATTTATAAAAGGCTATGCTTTTAACAGAAGACATTTTCATACAAACATTGATGCTTGTATTATGTGTGCACTTTGGGGATATAAGGATATCAAAAATAAAAAATTAAAAATATCAGCAATTGATTTAGATAAAAACAATAATTATCAAAATTGCGGAATCATTGATGTTGAAAAAATTCATACATCATTTAGTAGTAAATTCTTTGATAAAAGAAAATTTGATGATTTACAAGGGTCATTGCTTTGTAGTCTTGATGGTTTAGAATATTCTGGTAAAAGAAGTACTTTTAAACCAGTTTATAATGAAAATATTTTAGGATATATGGCAGTTTATTCGTCAGGCTTTGATAATCCTGATTTGCATAGTTGTCTTTTAATAGGTGGTAGATACGATGGACATGGTTTCTATTTACGGAAAGATAATTATCTAGAAAAACTACCAATGTTTTGCGCTTCAAGATACATAACATATAATCGTCAATGGACAGAACGTGCAAGAATTATGAAATCTGCTGACGGCGCCGATAAATTTTATAAAGATGTTGCAAATGGCAACTTAGAACAATTCTTATTAAAGTGTCTATTGTTTACTTGTGTTGAAATGCAAAATCATATGCGTACTTTTACTGGCAGTGATAGAAGATTTTATCGCAATGAATTATGTCTTGACAAAACTAATAATGAAACAATAGCATCTCATGATATTAAGAAGCTTGTAATTGGAAAAAAGGAACACGAACTTATAAATCAATGGAATACTGTTTTAAACTATGCGAAAAAAACCAAGAACTATAATTCACAATTAACATACGGAGTCTATCAAATATATGCAGAACTGGATACATCGCATATTGATGAAACAACTGGTGATACTATTTGGGATTATGTTGAATTACATACAGCACTTGCAGGTTTAAAAACCCTTGTTAAAAATTATTACAATTCTGAAATAGTTCCAATATTATTTAAATATGAATTTCTAAAATAATACTGATTATTTAAAAATAATTCATAGTTATCCTTTATTAAGTTTTAATTCAAAAAATATACAAATCAAAAATCACTCATCGATTGATGAGTGATTTTTGACATTGATATTAATATTAATTGTTTATTTAGTATTGTTTATATATTACCGTATGATATATGACCACTATGTTCATATATGAAACTATCATCCTGTTATAAAACTTGAAAAATGGAATAAACTATATTATAATTGAATTATCAAAAATGACGATAACGGCAAAAATATTAAATGGGGTGATGTTTTGGAAATTAATAGAGATATTTATCTAAATAGAATTATTACAAGAAAACAAAATGGATTTATTAAAGTAATCACTGGAATTAGAAGATGTGGTAAATCATATTTAATGAATAAAATTTTCTATAATTATTTACTGTCCGAAGGTGTTAAAAAAAATCATATTATCAAATTTGCATTTGATTCAGCAGATGATTTATTACTTATAGATGAAGATATTTTAGATATTAGTGAACAAAATAGAAAAGTTGATCCGAGAAAATTTATGAAGTACATTTCAGGCAAAATTGTTGATGATGAAATGTATTATCTTCTCCTTGATGAAGTTCAGCTGCTTGGAAATTTTGAGGCTGTGTTAAATGGATATATGCGAAAGGATAATTTGGATATTTATGTTACAGGCAGTAATTCTAAATTTCTTTCAAGTGATATACTGACTGAATTTGAGGGTAGAGGGGATGAAATTCATATTCTTCCGTTATCATTTTCAGAGTTTTATTCTGTATATGAAGGCACAAAAGAAGAAGCATTTGATGATTTTATGGTATATGGCGGTTTACCGGCTATAGCCTCAATGCAAACTGATGAGCAAAAAGCTAATTATTTAATAACACAGATGAAAAATGTATATATCAAAGATATAGTAGTAAGAAATAATCTTAACTCTGATCAAGAGATTAGTGAGCTTGTAGACGTCTTAGCCTCGGGTATATCATCATTAACTAATCCTAGAAAATTGGAGAATACTTTCAAGTCAGTCAAAAATGCTACTCTCTGCGCATCTACAATTGACAAATATATTGGTTATTTAAAAGATTCATTTTTGATTAGTAAAGCTGAGAGATATGATGTAAAAGGTAAGAAATATATCAGTACACCTTACAAACTTTATTTTGAAGATACCGGACTTAGAAATGCCCGATTGAATTTTAGACAAATAGAAGAAACTCATTTAATGGAAAATATCATTTATAATGAACTTAGGTATAGAGGATACAATGTTGATGTTGGTGTAGTTGAATTTAGAGAAAAGACAGATGAGGGTAAAGAAGTTCGTAAACAGGTCGAAATTGATTTTGTAGCGAATCAAGGCAGCAAACGGTATTATATTCAGTCTGCATATGAGATACCAAATAATGAAAAATGGCAGCAGGAGACAAGACCGTTTGATAAAACCAATGATTCATTTAAGAAAATTGTTATTGTTGAAAAGAGTATGAAACCACGCAGAGATGATAAAGGATATCTCATGATGGGGGTAAAAGAATTTTTGCTTGATAGTGATAGCCTGGAAATGTGAAATATAGATAGTTAAAGAAAAGAGAAACAATTATGCTTAAAGAAATATTTGATATAATTGAGAAAAAAGAAAGGACCGGCATTTTCTAAACTTATATACATTTTGACTGGTATTATTATATTGATAGAATTATTCTTGAAAATAGCACCATTTAGAATAAGTATTCCCTTTTTAGAAAATTTGGCATGGATTAAAAATATAAATGATAACAGTAAAATAGTAAATGGCTTGTTTTGGGTATGGATTATATATATTGTATCTCTTGTTTTAAAAAAATTTATTATGCACCATTATTCTAAAGCTTCAGATGATGAATTTGGAAAAGCATGTATAATGGTACATAGTGTTTAAGATGTATTAGATTTTATAGTTTCATTATTTTCATTCGTTTTTGTTTTATTTGTTGCTATTCAAATTCATAAAACCGAGTTTGTGTTGTTAATAGGAAAAGCAATATTTATTTATGTGATGATAATGCTGCAATTTTTTGATTTTATATTTTTTCGTATCTATTATAAAAACAAGAAAGTTGTATGGAATTCATTAAAAGGTTAATTGCTATTTTACAGTTATTAAGAAAACTATTATTTTATGTTTATAATGATTTTAGTTAAGATGGTTATGTATCCGAATAGGACATTGTTAAACTAATAATCATTGAAGATTTTTTCTACAATGATATTATAGATTGAAATAATCAAAGTGGTGTTTTATAGTTAAAAAAATAAAGAGTATTTGAAAATAAATTTAGAATCTATGAGATGACTGGTTTTAATTATACTTTCCTTTTAGATTATATTTTTATACTCATAATGTAATTCTAGTTATGTTAATTATACATTACAGACTATAAATTAATAATTTGTTATACAAAAGAGGAGAATAAAATCAAATGAATTTGAAAGATAATTATAATGATATTTTATCTGACCAAAAGTATTGGATTAGATATAGAAACAAAATATGGGAAAATATAACAGTTGAATCTCTGTTAAATGATACTGATAGGTGTCAAGAATTCATCTATGACCTTCTAATGACTGAAGGTGGTACGTTTATTAAAAGTAAATATTTACGAATTACAAAGGCTCGTGCACAGCATACGGTTTCTTTATTTTTACTTGGTATTTTGCTTAAGGAAAAACTCAATATAGATATGAAGTCTTTACCTCGCCCCACTGGTAACTATCATACTTCTTTCATTTATTTTTGGACACTAACTTCACTTTATCACGATATGGCGTATGATATAGAGGATAAATCAAAAAATATGTATATCAAATGCAAAACGATAGAAGATTTTGAAAAGGAGTTCAATATTGAATACAGTTTATTAGAAAAAACAAATTACAGTGAATTATTTAGTCAATATTATAAGTATCGAATAGATTATGGAAATGGTAATACCAGTTCAGCAGTTTCACATAAAATTGATCATGGTATATGCTGTGGAATTTTACTTTATAACGCTTTAATGAAAAGCTATTATTCGTATCTTAATAAGCCAAAAGCAAAATATGATTTTACAGAAGGATGGAAATACAGCAAAAAGTTTCCCGATTTTGCTCTTGTAATTTCCGAGACAATTGCTAGACATAACATTTGGGTAGCAAACGAAAATACAAAGGATATTTATGACGAATATAATCTAAATGAATTGATTAGTGATTCTTTTAAAAAAGACAAAATAAAATTTGGAAAATCAGAAAATTTGCTTCTCCTTCTTGGTATTGTAGATACAATTGATCCAATAAAAGCTTTCTATAAAAACGATATATGTACATCAATTCTTGATAATATATATATTTCTTTTAAACCTAGTAAAAAAGAATTTCTATTGTCATCGGATAAATACTTTGACAAAAAAATTTATAAAAAGTGGAAATGTCTTCAAGATTGGTTGAATATTGAAGTAGAACTAAATGATTCGACATTTAAATTTCAGATTGTTAAAGATGCAGATTTGCTTTTAACTGCATAACTATCTTAATAAACTCTATAAAGCAACAGTTTGCAATTAATTACATACTATAAATTTAATATTATGATACAGAAAAATCGCACAATGTATTTATGCATTGTGCGATTTCTAAGTTAACTAATTCACTTAAATAAAATTTGAGAGGATAATATTTATTTCGTTTTCTAATTCATTATATAAATGATTCGATAACAAATGATTTTTCTCATTATTAAGTTCTATTATGTTAATATTGTCAATTTTTTTTGCGATTTCTAATCCTTCAATTGAAGAAACAATAACTTGATTTGAGGTTTCATTCCAATTAAGTAATGTTTCAAGTATGGATTCTATATGAAAATTATCTTGCTCAAAAGAATTCGGCGAATCAATTACAAGTGGGAAAGAAATAATATTTGGCTGATTCAATTTTTGCATTTTTGCAAACGCCAGCATCTGTGATATTTTACATCTTGGTCCGTAGGCACCGCTTACTCGAATTTGTGTTCCTGGTTCAATATTTTCTTTTATTTGTTCTTTAGGAATATCCAATACATCGGATAATTCATAGAACATATTTTCATATTCTTCTACTGCTTTCGCCCTTTCTTTTTTATATTGGTTTAAAATTTTATTTGACTCATTTTGCTTGTTTTTAAGTTCTTTTATTTCCCTATTATTTTCAGCAGATTGAACACTGTAATCTTGTATCATTTTACTTGTAACTTTTGATTTTAAATATATATCATAGATTTCTTGCGTTTCAGTCAAAGAATTTTCTATAGCATTAAGTTCATTTTGGTATGCTTTAAACTTTTTTTCTTGATTGTTAATACGAGTTTCGCATTTTTTTACTTTTTCAATAAGTAATAATAAATCACTATTTATTGACTCTTTAAGATATTCGTTTCTTACTTTTCCGGCAATAGATGATGAAAAGAAATAACCGCAATGAGGACATTCAACACTTTCATCATAAGATTGTTCTGTTTTATCTCTATTCTTCTTTAAAAATTTAGATATAATCTCTTTTTCTTGAAGACATTTTAAACGATAATCTTCTTCCATAATTATTTGATTACGAGTTTTTTCTATCGAGATTAATAATTCTTTCAATTCTTTTTTTCTGCTTTCAATGGAAATCTCTAAAGTTTTTTCGTCAAATGAATACAGAATTTTATCTAAACCGTTTGATAAAGTTTCAATAACAGTATCTAATTTATCATTTGCTTTCTTTAATTCTTCAATTCTTTTAATCGAAAATTTATTGTCCTTAGAAGCAGATACATATTTTCTGTCATAAACTCCAAAATGAAAAAAATAGCTTTCTTTCCTTTGGTTTTTGTCAAATTGATTTAATGAATTAAAAGAATCAGAATTGTTTGACCAACCATTTTCTTGATCTATATAGTATGGCAAATAATAAAACACTGGTGGACATTTAACGATGTCCTCATTCTCATTTTTACCTACTAATTCAATATCAAAATTAAATATATCGCTTATTTTATTTCCAAATTCCCCGATTGAATTATATTTATCAACAAAGTTTCCATTTTGATAAAGAATAAAATAGCGACTATATCGTACAACTCTAAATTTTTCATCTTGTATATGGAAATCTAGATATGTAATTAAATTTTTCGTATCAATTGTGACGGGATAATACACCTCTGCTCCAAGAGAATAATAAATACTTTTCATAATAAAGCTTTTTCCTAAATGGTTGCTTTTACTGGTAAGAAAGTTTTTACCATCTGAAAATTCTATCCTTTTGGCTTCTTTATTTTTTATATCTACGATTGTTACATAATCAATTATCAAATCCAACTAAATCATCTCCAGCACAATATTTATAAATTAAAATCATAGTTAATAAACTAATATAACTATCGTCATATATTACTGTTGTTTTTATATTTTCGATTACATAGTTTCTAATTTTTACATTATCATCAATTCCGTAATTAATAGCAGTATTAATCCAAGAATATATATCAATAAGAAGTTTTCTGTAAATTGAATCATCCTTTAACATATCTCGTTTTATAGATCTATATATTTTTGAATATGTTCTTTTTTCTATGACAGAGGTAATTGAAAATTCGTTAAAAATTTTATCTATGCCTGGTAATTGTACTACCAATCCACAATTTATTATTTCTTTAATTTCTTTGCTATTAAGACCCTTAGTTACAAATATTTCATTTACATTACTACAATCTTCATTTAATTCATTATTAAAAACATCATCTAATTTATCGTAAATAATATTAAATAATGCTCTCGCTGTTTCAATCTGAACATCTGAAGAAAGACTATTCAAAAATGATTCAAATTTATATGTAATGTCTTGTTTGTGATTTTTTGTAGTGAGTTCTGTTTTTATAAAATAGTAAGAACTTAAATCAACATCAGTTACAAGAATGTTATTGTATTTGGCTATCGCATCCTTAATTTTATTAATGTTCTTGAGTTGAATATCATCACTAACACTCGTCTGCTTATTAATAAGAATTGAATTTTTTCCATCTAATATATCTGCATTACAAACAATATTTGCTGTTTCAACATAATTGCTGTATTTTAATCCATTAGAATATAACTTTTGAAACCATTCGTCTTTGATAATTGAAGCAAGTGTAAAGTTTGAACCAGCTTTTTTTGATTTAACCTGGTATATATGGATCTTACTAGGATCATTTGGATTTTCAATTACAGAAACATCTTCAATATAATCCATTAATATTAAAAAATCTAAATTATAGAATTCAATAATTAATTCTATAGCATAACTAATTTGTAATGACAAACGATTCTTACTTCTTGAACCATATATTTCTTTATGTGATTTTTCTATTTCTTGTTTTAACGACAAAATATCACCACCTTTTTCAATTGTAGCATATTGATAATAATTATACAAATCAATATTAGTGAATTTATAAATTAAAATACTTTGATTTGACGGACCGCTCATATTTGTTTTGAACATTAAGCATATCTTCTAATATAATTCAATTTATTTGTTATATTCTTTATCAAAATTGTTGTCAGATTTTTCGTATGAATATGAAAATTGTTCTAATCGAGTGTGCAGATATTCAGCATATAAATTGCTAAGAATTGCAAAAGGCATATCTTGATATTTATAGACACTTTTTTCTTTGACAGCTTGCTTCATAGTTATTATTCAATTATCATCTTCTAATCCCACTCAATGGAGTAAATAGTGGTGTTTTGCTTTATTATATAAAACGTAATCATTCCAATTTAGATAAAATATTAAAATAATTTTTATTTAGTGATTTAGCAATTTGTTTATATGCTTTTTTTGCATTAAATAGCATAAGTTTGTAGATATGTCAATACAATATGCAAAAATGCACAAAAAAACTACAAAAGTGTATAACTTAAAACAATTCTCTAATATATAAGTGTATAAAACTGCAAAAAGTAACAAAAATAATTTATGAAAATATGTAAGAGATTTTTGAGAGACTTAAAAGTGAGAATTTGGTTTAAAATGGTGGACTTCAAAAAGTGATTTTTACACTCTGACTCCGTCATTTAAGGTTCGAATCCTTATACCTCTGCCAAAGTTGGACAATTCAGCAACGAATTGTCCATTATTTTTCGCCTTTTGGCACATTTTTGCACTTTTTCAAGAGCTTTTTTATTTTGTTTTTATCTGAAATGAGACACTTGTGTGACACTAATGTGCCACTAAATTAAAATCTCAAATGCACAAAATAGCCAAATACAGCCAATCTAAATGCAGACACTTAACAGACATTGCCGATTTGATATTGTTTGTAAATGAGTTCGACTGCAGAGAACTTGTATTCTCTGCAGTCGAATTTTGTGTAGCAACTATCGGAGCCATGCATTTCTGCAACACAATACATACCACACTTTATCTCTGAAGTCCAGACTTAATAAAAATTTTGGTTTTATTATTGTTTGTCCTCAGATTTTGAAGGAGGGGTGGTTCAGAATTTAAGCTGTCTTGAATTTGTTTTCTGTGAATTCTGCAAGCCTTTGTCGGTTCTGTTCAAACACTTCATCCACCATATGAGTATAGATTTTTGCAGTTACTGAAATATCAGAATGTCCCATTAATTCTTTTGCTACATTGATTGGAACTCCTGCTGCCTGACAATCAGTACAGAAGGTATGGCGGAGTAGGTAAGGTTCTAAATCTTCGGCTAATGTTGATTCAATAATTTGGTTTCGGTATACTTTAGCACCGTTAGCAATGTCCATCTCTCTGCAAAAATTGTGCCAAGCGTGATAGAATGCATTTTCATCCATCGGTAAGTTAGGATTTTTGCATCTTACAAATACATACTGTTCGTTTAAGTTCTTAGCCTTGTGTTCTCGCAAGGCTTTTACTAATTGCGGTGGCATTGGAATTTTTCGCCCTGTACCTGCTTTTGTTTTTGATTTCCCTACAGTCAGTATTGCGTTATCAAAGTCAATCCAATCCCATTCCATTCGTCTGATTTCAGCAGGTCGCAATCCACAACATAACATTGTTAGCACCATAGCACCCGCATAATGTTTTGGAACTTGTTTTAAAATTAGCGCTCTTTCTTCATCTGTAATAGGTCTGCGTTTGCCTTCAGTAACTTGCGGTAATACAATATCCTCAGCAGGATTTTCACCGATTAGTTTTTGTTTCTGCGCTTTTCTTAATACTCTACGCAAAGTCATTCTGATTTTTGAAACATTCGCTTTACTGTAGCCAACATATTTGTTTAAAAATCTTTGACAATCATCTTCAGTAATATCGCATAGTTTGAATTTTTCAAAGTATGGAATGATATTTGAGTACAGATAATATTTGTAATCACTTTTAGTTGTATTGCTGATGTTAGCATTTTTGATATTAAGTTCGTACCAATTATCAGCGAATACTTTGAATTTAACTTCGGGAAACATAGTTTTATTTTTTAATTCATCTTGTTCCTTTTGCCATTTCAATAACTTTTGTTCCATATTCTTTTTGACCTGCCGTTCACTTTTACCGCGAGCGGTCAATCGAATTTTGTTACCATCATTGTCCGTGACTTGCCGAGTCATTCGGTAGAGTATTGAACCGTCAGGTCGCTTTTCTTCATACATAATTTATCAACTCCTTTTTGCAAGACACACAATACACTATTTGTGTTTGAATATCCAGCCTATTTGTAAATCTTTTTCAAGATATCATAAAGATAATATTTCTTACTGCCGGTAAGTTCGGCAGTAGGTATGTCAGTAACAAGTTTCCTTGCAGATTCTCTGCTGATACCAAATATTTTTCCGACTTCGGTTACATTCAAAAAGTAATCGAACTGACCTGAAATTTCAGTTGCAATTGATTTTAATTCGTTAGTTGTCTTTTTTATAGTTTACATCTCCTTTTTTGTTACAACCCCTGCCATGACGCCGTAAAATTTCCTTTAACCAAGCCGAATTTTGCAGTTTACAGCACCTATCATAGGCACCTAAGGGCATTTTACGACACCTAAGGTGAATTTTCAAAATTTGGCTTAACGGCGGGCGTTGCACGCCGAAGTTAGGCGAGTAGAGCGCTTCTAAAGCGCCTACTCTTTCTCCTGCTTGAAAATCGACCTTGAGAAAATGGCTTGAATTGTGTTAAGAAAATCATTGTCACAAACAGCTCATATTTGCTTTTTGTTCTTAATTTGATTCGTTATTTTATCTCTTTCAAAACTTTTCAAATTTCGCCGACAGTTTTGCGACAGGCGGTTTGTTTTTTTTGTGAGCAGGCTTTTAGATTGTTAGTATTAAAAAATTTAAGACGGGGTTGTTCAAATTTTTAATACGGTATACAGATTTGATAACTGTCCATTACCGTCATAGCGATGAGCAATATCAATGTAACCATTTTCAGATAAATTTTTAATTGCCGTGTTAGCAGTTACTGAAGAGATACAACAATTTTCTGCAATGTTTTTTATTGAAGGGAAACATTGCTGCCTTGAGTCTGCACATCGTTTCAGATAACTGTACACAATAAAATCCCTTGGATTCATTTTTTTCTTAAAAATATCATTTGGCAGAATGAAAAAATTACCGTTTATATTTTTATTTTGATAAATAATCATAACCTCCTTTCTTGATTTTTATAGATTTCAAAATGCAAAATGACAAAACAAAAGTCGGGCACTGAAACCTACACATACTTTTACACAGACCACTCCCTTGTGTGAGGAATGCTATGTAAATATGTACAAGTTTCAATGCCCGACTAATCCCTAGCGTACATTAAACTTAAAAATTAATTTTAACTTCTACCCAGTTAAATTATATAAGTATAAAATAAATATTAAATTGTAATGTATAATGCTGACTTCCTCTGTCAACATTATTTAGTCTAGCAGAATTGAGAAAAATTATCAATACGAAAAGAATGTGGCATAATAACGATAATGATTTTTAGAGGTAGAATATAATGATTTAAAAGAGATAATAGAAATATTGTTAAAAGCGGAAAAATCTTTTCTGATGGAGTACAGTTTCAATTTGAATTAGCACTTGTAATAAAAAATAAATTTAAAGAATCCAAAATTTATCTTGAACATTTAGTCCTTGCAAGCGATTTCAAAATTGTATATTGTTCTTTTGTTTTTACTTTGTTATTATCAACATATATTGAATATTTTGGCTTGCCATGCGTGTCATAAATTCTTATGTATATGTATGATTTTGACGATGATTATAAAATTAGGTATACTTAATTACAACAACTTGCTGTCATAAGACATTGAATGTTTTTAAAACTGAATAATAACATTCAACCCCTGTATCTCATTGATATAGGGGTTAAGTGTTTATGTTTATATAAATATAATTCTTAGTATACATTTAAACTTCACTAAACATTTCTATTTGTTCAGTTATTCAATTTAGATATCCTTATTCTTATATTCTTTCGTATACAATTCAACTATTTGAACTCCGTACGGAATTCCCATTTCCTTGTCTATAAGTATGCCGTGCGGAATCACAAGTCTCTTCAAATTGATGCAGCCGAAAAATGCCCGATCGCCTATTATTTTAATTGTGGAAGGCAAAAAAATCTCTTTTATTTTCTCGCATTTATTAAAAGCGCAAGTTCTTATTTCTTCCACGCCCTCTGGAATGACAATCGCCTCCAAATTGGTGCAATCGGAAAACGCCCAATCACCTATTATTTTAATTGTGGAAGGTAAAGAAATATTCTTGATTTTTTCGCATCCCCAAAATGAACATTTTCCAATTCTTTCTACGCCCTCTGGAATGACAATCGTTTCTAAATTAGTGCAGTAGGGAAAAGCCTTGTCGCCTATTTTTTTAATTGTGGAAGGTAAAGAAATCTCTTTTATTTTCTCGCATTTATCAAAAACACAAGCTCCTATTTCTTCCACGCCTTCCGGAATGACAATCGTCTCTAAATTGGTGCAATCGGAAAAAGTCCAATCATCTATTTTTTTGATTGTGGAAGGCAAAAATATCTTCTTTATTTTCTTGCATTCATCAAAAACGCAAGCTCCTATTTTTTTCACGCCGTTTGGAATCACTATTCTCTTCAAATTGATACAGCCGTAAAATGCCCAATCGTCTATTATTTTGATTGTTGAAGGTAAAGAAATATTCTTGATTTTTTCACATCCCCAGAATGAACATTTCCCAATTTCTTCTACACCCTCCGGAATGACAATCGTTTCTAAATTGGTGCAGTAGGAAAAAGCATTGTCGCCTATTTTTTTGACAGAGGAAGGCAAATGAAGTTCCTTTATTTTCTCGCATCCGCTAAAAGAAAAGTTGCTTAATTCCTCCACACCTTCCGAGATTACAACTGTTTCTAAATTGATACAGCCGGAAAAGGTCCCATCATCAATTTTCTTTATTGTGGAAGGCAAAGAAATCTCCTTTATTTTATTACACATACTAAACGAGTATTCTCCAATTTTCTCTACTCCCTCCGGTATGATGATTTTCTCCAAATTGTCACATCCGAAAAAAGCACCTCTGCTTATTCTTTTTATTGTAGAAGACAGGGAGAGCATCTTTATTTTCTTACATCTCATAAAAGAGTACATCTCAATTTCTTCTACGCCATCTGGTATGATAATACTACCATTCGCCTCTGCGACGCTGACAAGCGTTTCGGCAATTTTACTATCAAGTAAGCGATAACTATTGCTTAAAATATCCGCTTCCAATATAGTCACACTCCTTCGTTAATTGTCTATTTATTTTTTAATTGTCATTATAATTTCTGGCGTACTTAACAGTCAAAGCCTATTTTTTGCTTTTGCGGTGCATGAGGTTCGGGAACAATAATATCTGCCGCTTTAATATTTTAATTGAATATTTTGTTTATAACAGGCGATATGTTTTTATAAATTTCTTCTATAGAATTATATTTCCCAGCTGATGCAGTTTAGCACTCCGCCGTGCTCGGCTATTTCATTTATGTTGATAGGTACGATTGCTTTATTAAAAATATTTTGTGCCGTTTCAATGGCTTTGCTATCCATATCAACGCCAAAGGCCGGCAGAAAAACTGTTTGATCGGTTTCTAAAAAGTTGAGATAACAGCCTACGGCACTATTACCCTTTGAATTAAAATACGGAAAATCAATAACCTCAATTCCGTGATTTCGCAGAGTTGTTTTGATATGTGCTTCAAGCCCAAATAGTGAATGGGAAGTATTGCCAACGGCGGTATTTTCATCAACAAATCGTATCATACCATCGGCATGACCGGTCATATCAGAACGAAGTGAAGGAATGATAATCACCCGTGCTTCCAAAAGTTGTTCTAATTCCTGCACCAGTTCAGCAGATGAGTAATTAAAATTTTCTATAAAAATTCTGTCACTGATTATAGCCGTTTCACGTGAGGAAGAAAAGACGATATTTCCTCCGTCAAGATTGATGTCGGAATAAACAAGATTTTCAAGTGAAAGCAACGGAGTAATTTCTTTACGGAAATCGGTATGCAGTTCAGGATAATCTTTAAGATAACTCGGCTCATATCGAAATGATATATATTTACCGGATTTTGTTTTCACCGGCATAAAATCCCGCAGCCAGATGTCACGGGTGTTGTCAAGCAATTGATATGGCACTCCGTGAGCAGTGAGACCAGTGAACAATCGCTCTGCTGAGGGTATGTATTTTTTGTTTATATTTAGTAATGATGAAAAGTAAAGCATTATTTATTCTTTAAATTTTTATGAAGTTAATCAAAAAACGGAAAATGAATGGCGGTTGCCTGATAATTTTTTTCTTTTAAGTTTTCTGTATTTTTATCCTTTTTTACAATCCCGACCCTTTTTTTCGGAGTATTTTTTTCAACGGTAAATCCAAAATCATCCAGCCATAATTTATTTTGGTCGATAACATCCTTTTTTGTTATTTCGTTTTTTATTTCCTTTATTTTTAGAACTTCAACAATGTTGCAAGGTCCTTTTATACAATCCACTGCTCTGATTAATACATTGTCACATCCATTATCCGTACGACAGTTAATCATAAGCATACCATTATAAGGGCACCATTCTCCTGTACCATAAAACATATTATTTTTATAGGTAACAGCTTCAGAATCATCATATGCTTCAGTTTCAGTAATACACCAATGCAAAACAGTACCATCATCAAATTTACGACAAATAAACATACCAAGTAAATCTGATGCAACCTCATCTGCACTTCTTTTAAAGAAATCCGGTTTTCTAATAATTTTAATTTCTGCCATTTTTTTAGTTCTCCTTATATTTTATTAAGCATAATTTCTTATACTTTAAAATCATTATAACACAGCTTTTATTAAAACCTTAATTAATAATATTATTTAGTTTAATCCCAAATTCTCAGTATAACAACTGGACCGCCGTCGTTTATTTTCTGACTGCCGACAGTTATAGAATACTCTTCATAAGGTTCAACCGTAATTTTTTCAACAGCCTCTCTGCTTGCTAATTCTTCTACAAGTTTCTTCGTTGATACATTTTTCAAATCCATAGTAAAATCTCCTTTAATTAATTGTTTTATTTTGCTTTAAGACTTGCACGGTAGGATTCACCTTTTCTCCCAGCCAAGTCTTTTATTACGCCATTTTATTTTTCGTTCGGCATATGTTCTGTACCATTTTGCCGATTCCTTGTATTGTTTTTGTGATTCGTAATACTTTCCTAGCAGATAGCATGAATATTCAGCACCTTGACTTGAAGCCTTTTCCAGCCAGTAAAGTGCCGATTTATAATCCTGTTTCACACCCTTGCCATAATAATACATATTTCCTAAATTTTCCATAGCTTCTGTGTTTCCGTTTTTGGCTGCTGTTTCTGTCCAATAAGCACACTTTTTTATATCTTCTTCTATATAGCCTCCTCCGAGGTTGTATAGATTCATTAAGTATATTTGTGCTTCCACATCTCCGCTGTAGGCGGATTCTGTTATGCAATTAATCAGTTCTGGTGTTATTTTTCCAAAAAGAATTTCATCCAGTGTTTCATCAATATTTTGACTTTCAATAGCTTTTTCAAGTGCTTTGTTCGCCGTATCTCCCACAGGGTCCGGATTGTTTATCAAATCGTTGACAACATTATTGGCTGCCGTTTCATACCAACGAATTGCTCGAGGATAACTTTTTTGAATGCCATATCCGTTTTCATAGCATTTAGCCAGCATAAATTGCGCATCTGTTTGAATTTTGGTATAGTCTTGGTTTGCCAACTTTTTAAATAGAGAAAATACTTTTTTAGCATGCTTTTTTTGCTTGATTTTCACGAAACAACAAGCAAGATTAAATTGTGCATTTACATTATTCAAATCAGTAGCATGGTGCCACATATCAAAAAGATGTTGCAATTCAGGCGAATAGGTTATGATTTCTTTCAAATTTCTATCCCTCTCATAATTTTGTTGTTTCAAAGAGTATTATAGCATACCTTTTATTAAAACCCTAAATATTAATTTTAATTATTATTGTTGCTTACAGCAAATTTTTACGGGTTGACAAATTCTGATGCATGTTTCATAAAAAGATCATGCATTAAGCGCATGCTTTTCAGTTTTGTCCATGAATCGACAACTTTAGAGTTATTATCAAAATCATAGATTTTTGCTTGTGGCAAAGACAAAAAGATTGGTGAATGTGTTGCAATAATAAATTGAGAGTTGTAATATCTGGCTGATGATTCGATGAATTTTGCAAGTGTTATCTGATTTTCGAGTGAAAGACTGTTTTTAGGTTCATCAAGCAGATAAAGTCTTTCGTTTTCCATTCGTTCAACAAAATACAACATCGCTGTTTCTCCGTTAGAATTTTCTCGTTCCTCTTGTTCCAAATGCTTTTTCAAAAATGCCGACTTGCTTTTCAGTGCCTCGTTTCGTGTGTGCCATCTATCATAATCTTCCAAAGAATGCAGATTTTTATCACCGTTTATTATATTCCGGTATTCTTCGTTTACATCCAGCGTTTTACGAAATAACAGCTTATTAAATTTTCTCTTATTCATGGAAAAATTAAAAATATCATCACTGGTAATAATTCTGCTGTTATGATTAAAAAATAGTGAGTATCCACGAAAGTCCTATTCGTTATATTCACACATGTCTAAATAGTCGTTGAGAAAGCGACCTGAATTAAAAAGCGTGTCACGTTTCAGATGGAGTTTTTCGGCAATTATATTCAGTGCGGTGGTTTTACCACAGCCATTTCCACCATAAAAAAATAGTGATGCTTTCAAATTTTACATTTAAAAGTCCGATATTTGAGAGGACATCAAACGGATAAAAAGAGTCTGTATGTAAAGCTGTCTCCCAATTAGTTCCATTTGGTGGATATAAAAATAAACGTTCTTCTTCCTTAGACGGAAATTTAAACCATTTCAAATAAAAGCATTTGTTCTCATTCCCTTTTTTTAATTTGGATTTAACAGCATTATTATAGCACGTTTTTTTCTTTGACCGAGTAATAATGACTATAGATACATGAGAATAAATACATTTTTTAATGCTTTTCTTGTTTCTGAACAATTACTGCAATATATAAATCATCAACGATATTATTTGTTAATAGCATTGGTTTTCCGTTTTCTAAATCGCTCCACTTTAGTTCATCTAATAAATCTTTTGTATTCATAAATTCCTGAATGTATCCGTTACGGCGCCTTTCGTATTCATCTAAATTTTTATTCATCCAGCGATGAATCAGTGAAGTATCCCAATCCAAGTATTTTCCAATAGTTTTGCACTGATTGATGCCAAGTGCATGAAAAATTGTACATAACGCTTTTGCAATAGTAGCAGTTCTATTTTCTCTTTGATCACCATAAACAAAATGATAACCACATTGCTTGCACAAATATCTTTGTTTTCCTCGGATAATACCGCTTTTTACCGTTTTATCCGAACCGCATCGTTTACATTCAATCATATAAGCATCTCCGTAAATGGCATTTTTCTTTATTGTATATCGTATCTATCTATAAGTCAACATTTTGATGAAATGCAGTGCTATTTATAGAAAATTACATAAATATCATTGCAGACATTTGGCAGACACTAACGGCTGAAATATGGCTTAATTACGGCAGATATTTTAGTCGACTCTACCGCTCTGACTCCGTCATTTAAGGTTCGAATCCTTATACCTCTGCCAAAGTTGGACAGTTCATCTTGAACTGTCCATTTTCTTTTGCCTTTTGGCACTTTTTTACCTTTTAGTTTTTGTATTTATTTGCTATTTCATATTGCAGACCATTATGAGACTTTGTGAAATTCGTTTGCGACTGCTCGCAGTGCGAGATGAAGGGGGCAATAAGAATCGGCAGCGGTCGATTTCAAAATAATACATATTACGTTTTATTCCTAAGTTCAGACCAATATTAAATTAAAATTCTGTTATGATATAATACAGATAAGAACTGTTATACTCAAAACAGAACGCACTGCTTAAGTTGAAAAAATGAATCTATTTTTGTGTTGATATATCAGGTGTTTTATGGTATTTTATAATTAACAGATAAAGGCAGAACTGTGAATAAATTTTGGATAAAATAAACGTAATTTGAAAGGAAAAATTATGAAAATATTAAAAAAGGCTCTTGCTATAATTTTAACTCTTGTAATTATGAGTACAAGTTTCGTATCTGCATATGCTGAGGAGAGCAAAGCAACTGAAGCAGTCTCATTCAGCAATATTTCTCAGGAAGAATTGCTGAATAAACAATTATCCGAAAAGGGAGATAATAAAATTACATTTTTTGAAGACGGTGTTACCGATTTTGTTATTGTTATGCCTGACAAATGCACTGATTCGTTAAATGAAGCGGTTGTTACACTGCAGAGTGTATTAGAAGAAATGACCGGAACAAAACTTCCGATAGTAAATGAAAATCAGGCTGATGATACAAAAAAACATTTGTGTATTGATACTGTTATGAATACACAGCGCCCTACCGATAATATTGATGATGGTTATCAGATTGTTATTGACGATAAGAAAATATCTGTCTGCGGAACGGGAGAAAATGGCACAAGAAATGGTATTTATGCTTTTATCGAAGATATATTAGGCTGTATGTTTTTAACACCTGATGATACATATATTCCGCAGCAAAAAAATATTTATCTTGAAAAAATGAATAAAATAATAAAACCTGCCGTTCAGTGGCGTGATGTTTATGCATATGAAACGGTGCAAAATAAATGGGCGGCAAAATTAAGGCTGAATGGTATTGATATAGAATCGGATCAGACACTTAATATTGAACAGCTTCAGTATGAAGGCTGGGGAACATGGTGTCATAATTGTTATACTTATCTGTCGCCTGAAGATTATTTTGAAGAGCACCCCGAATATTTTTCTGAGAAAAACGGTAAAAGGGTTACAGAGTATAAAGGCCGTGAAGCATATCTTTGTTTAAGCAATCCCGAAGTATTTGAAATAGTAAAAGATTCTTTGGCAAAAAAAATTGCTGAAAATCCCGATCAGTTATACTGGGATTTCAGCGGAAATGATAATCCGTTTCTTGCAGGCTGCGAATGTGAGAAGTGTAAAGCAGCCGATAAGGCTGCCGGCGGAACAGGAATGGGTACATTGCTTCCGTTTTTGAACAAACTTGCAAAGGCTTTCCCGGATAAATATATTTCTACTTTAGCATATCTTCATACTTTAAAAGCACCTGAAAATATTAAGGCAGAGCCAAATGTTGTCATAAAGCTTTGTTCAATGCCGGGAGATCAGGCGGATTCGTATCTTGACGGCGAAAATCCTAACTCAAAGCAGTTTAAAGATCAGGTTGAGCAATGGTCAAAAATCACTGATAAAATCGTGGTTTGGGATTATGTGGTGAATTTTTCTCATTTATTAATGCCGTTTCCTAACTTCGCAGTTCAGGCGAAAAATCAAAAGTTTTATGAGGATAATAATATTATTGGCGTTTTTCATCAGGCCTCAAGGGAAAAGGGCGGCGAATTTGCATGCCTGCGTTCATATGTTCTTTCACGCTTAATGTGGGAGGGCAGTAATATGAATGTTGCTGAATGTGTTTCAAAATATATTGCTGCATATTTCGGAGAAGCAGCACCGAGTGTTCTTGAATATATGAATCTTTGTGCATCTGAACTGTATAATTCAAATCAGGCATTAGGCTTGTATGATGGTCTGATTGCACATTATGATGGATATTTGTCTGAAAGCAATGTTGAAAAATATTCTAAGTTTATCAATAAAGCAAAGGCCGTTGTTAATGGTAATAAACTGCTTGAAACACGTCTTGAAGAAGTTGAATTATCAGTTTTATATGCAAATGTGTTGCAACCAAAAATAGATGAAAACGAACGTCAGACTGTTATAAACAGAATTAATGAGCTTTGTGATAAACGGGATATCACTATGGTGTGCGAATGGGAAAGTCTGGAAAGCTTTAATCAAAATGGCTTAAAAAATGCTGTGTCGGCTGAAAAAAAAGAGTTGATGAAACCTTATCTGATTGCAGGGGGAATAGTTGCCGGAATTGTTGTAATTGCTGTTGTGTCTGTAATATTATTCAGAACTATCAAGAAGAGAAAACAAAATTAATGTTTTTTCTATGCAAAATAGCCGTAAATAGTCTAAAATGAAGAAAGATAATATACATTAGAAAATAATAAGTCGACTTAGTATTTTAATATTCGTATGGATTGCCATAACCGAATGCGGCAAACAATTTAATGCAAAAATCTGTGATTTTTTGCATATGAATAAGCTTATTATATTGCTTAGACAATAGCGGAGAGTAGGATTAATGCCTATTCTTCGTTATTTTTTTATGACTAAAATTTTGACGGTTTTAATCATTTCAGCCATTATCAGTCATATAACAACCGATTAATATACATATTGTCTAAAGGTTAAGCAGCAATTTATTGTATAACAACGAATTTTACTGATTGTTATTGACTGATTTTGATTGACTTTGCTATAATGATATTGCAAAGGAAACAGAGAATCCGTATAATTTGCAAATTTGAGGCTTTAGGAGCAGATGCATATGCTTACTCAAGACAGACAATCAAAAATATTATCAATCCTAAATGAGCAAGGTTCCGTAACAGTATCAAGACTGACAGAGATACTTTCTGCAAGTGAATCAACCATCAGGCGTGATTTAACATCTCTTGCAAGCGAGGGCAAACTCAACAAGGTGCACGGAGGCGCAACGGCACTTAATCAGGAATTTGTCAGATTTGAAGATAATATTGAAGATAAATTGACAAAGCATACCGATGAGAAAATAAGAATTGCCGAGTATGCCGCACGTCAAATACAAGACGATGATTTTGTTTTTATTGATGCGGGAACTTCCACCCTACTGATGACTTCTTACCTGAAAAATTCAAAGGCAACCTTTGTTACAAACGGAGTCTGTCATCGCTAAGCAGAACAGGTGATGACGGCAAGAGCCTTGATTATTCAATGACATACAGTAATTTCGGTTATCTGACTTCAACAAAGGTCGGCAATCAGCTTTTGTCCTCAAATACATATAATGAGAAAAACGGCAATATGCTGCAAACGGTTTACGGCAATGGCGATAAATTGAATTATACATATGATAATATCGGCAATGTAACGTCTGTAAAGCAGAATGATGAATTAACCAACAGTTCTGTATATAATAACCGTGGCCTTTTAATGACAGATAAAGACCTTACAAACGGCTTGTCAACAGATTACGGATATGATACAATAAACCGTATAACAGGCAAAAAGGTGCATACTCTTGATTCAATGCAGTCGATATTTGCAACAGAGTATAAGTATGATATAAACAGTCAGATAACGCAGATTGTAAATACGGCAGGCGGCAGAAGATACAGTCAGAATTATGAATACGGCAAGGACGGACTTTTAACAAAATACACTTTCAGCAATACAAAAACTATTGATTATACTTATGATGGCTTAAGCAGGCTGAATAAAAAAACATTTGATATAGGCGCGGATAATGATTTAATAACAAAGTATCTGTATAAAGATTCGGACAGAAGACAGCCTGTAATGGAATGTTATACAACTAATTTTATTAAAAGTGAAATAATAAATAATCATAATTATTCTTATGATTATGATGCACTGGGCAATATTATCCGTATAAGTGAAAAGACAAGAGTTGATATAGGCAATCCCAAAGAGGTTGTATCATATGAATATGATGATCTTAGTCAGTTGACTCGTGAAAACAACAAAAATCTGAATCAGACCATAACATATGAATATGACAGCGGCGGAAATATTCTTAACAAAAAGATTTATCCGTTAACAGCAGGCGAGATAACGGGAAGTCCGACAGAAACCATCACATATTCCTATGAAAACAGTAATTGGTGCGATCAGCTTACTGTGTATAACGGTCAGCAGATAACCTATGATGAAATCGGTAATCCGATAAGTTATTTGGGTTATAATATGTCTTGGTTCGGCAGGCAGTTAAACAGCTTTAGCGGCAACGGGCTTGATGTCAGTTATGCTTATGACCAGAGCGGAATAAGAATTTCCAAAACAGTAAACGGCGTAAAGTATGAATATCAGTATGACGGCAGTAAACTGTTTTATGAAAAGAGAGATAATGCGGAATTTTATTATCAGTACGATTGTTCAGGCAATTTATCTACAATAATTCATTATGACGGCAACGGAAACAGGGCACAGTATTATGTGCTCTGCAACAGTCATGGTGATGTAGTTGATATTTATAATCAGGATGGTACGATAGCCGCTCACTATATCTATGACAGTTGGGGCAATACTGTATCCATTCTTGATAACGATGTTAACGGAAATGAAATAACAGACCCGAACAATATAGGAATAATTAATCAAATTAGATACAGAGGCTATTATCTTGATACAGAAACAGGCTATTACTACCTGATGTCAAGATACTATAACCCCGAAATCGGTAGGTTTCTGAACACTGATGATTTTGATTTGATTTATTGTTCAGAAGATTCATTAATAGAAAATAATTTATATGCTTATTGTTTAAATAATGCAGTTAATATGATTGATGGAGATGGGTGTTTTGCTGCTACTGTAAGCACGGTAGTTGTTGCTGTTATAGCGGTGTTAATATTTAGTATATTATTGACACCGATTTTGATTGGTAATATATTAGTTAATTGCGATAGTTTTGATTGCGATAGTTCTGACTTGGAAATTTCAATGAGTATTGAATGTAAATTTGCAGTCGCATTTTCTTTGGGCCTTGTTCCTTCACTTATTAATGGTTGTATATTATTTGCTAAGCAGTCAAAACAAAGTAAAAAAGAAAGATCAACTGATGTTCCAAGTTGGATAAGTGCATTCCCTCCGGATCCTAATGAGAATTCACACAATTATGCAAAAAGAATTTTAGATTCAAAATATGGTAAAGGTAATTGGAAAAAAGGTCCAGGTTCAGAATATAATAAAATTGTTAAGCATGCTCAAAGAAGTCTGGGGATGAAATAATGAAAAAGTTAGTGTTGTTAAATCACATTGATAAAGAAAATCATTTCAAATTATTAGGTGTTTTTAATAGTGAAATGGTTGAAGAAGTGATTGAAAAGTACAAATTATTACCTGGTTTTTGCAATTCCGGAGGGCAATTTAATTTTCAGGATATTATTTTTTCTGATAGTAGATATATATGGGTTGTTTCAGTTTGGAATGAGGATGATTATGAAGATAAAATCATTCATCAAAAAATGTTTGCAACTGAAAAAGATGCAAATAAATTTTTACAAAGTATTTCCAATTTATTAGATTATGATGAGTACTGTATTGATAAATATATTGTTAATGAAATGGAGTGGTCGGAAGGTTATATAGTATTTTCAAATAGTATAAACGATAATTTTTAATATTATAAAAATATTCTTAACAAAAAGATTTATCCGTTAACAACAGGTGAGATAACGGGAAGTCCGACAGAAACCATCACATATTCCTATGAAAACAGTAATTGGTGCGATCAGCTTACTGCGTATAACGGTCAGCAGATAACCTATGATGAAATAGGTAATCCAATCAATTACCTAGGCTATAATATGTCTTGGTTCGGCAGGCAGTTAAATAGCCTTAGCGGCAACGGACTTGATGTTAGTTATGCTTATGACCAGAGCGGAACAAGAATTTCAAAAACAGTAAACGGCGTAAAGTATGAATATCAGTATGACGGCAGTAAACTGTTTTATGAAAAGAGAGATAATGCAGAATTTTATTATCAGTACGATGGTTTAGGCAATCTTTCAACGATAATTCATTATGACGGAAATGGAAACAGGGCACAGTATTATGTGCTCTGCAACAGCCGTGGTGATGTTGTTGATATTTATAATCAGAATGGTACGATAGCCGCTCACTATATCTATGACAGCTGGGGCAATACCGTATCCATTCTTGATAATGATGTCAACGGAAACGAAATAACAGACCCGAACAATATAGGCATAATCAATCAAATCCGTTACAGAGGTTATTATCTTGATACAGAAACAGGCTATTACTACTTGATGTCAAGATACTATAACCCAGAAATCGGAAGGTTTCTGAATGCTGATGCTCTTATCGTAACAAAAGGTGTAATTCATATTAATCAATATGCTTATTGTTATAATAATCCGATAAATTTTTCTGATGCAATAGGTTATTCGCCGGATAATAATATTGTTATGGCTATATTTCAGGGATTGTGCGGAGCAATATTAATTAATGGTTTGCTTGAATCTTGTGGTGATTTATTAACAGGATTGTTTAATTGGTCCTTTAACAATGGCTTTATTAATGTTTTTCAGGAACTAATATATACTACCATAGCTATTGTATCCAGTTGTGCTTTGACTGCTTCTAATTTTTTATCTGGTTCTATATATGCAAATGCTACTTCGAAATCCTTTTCAATATTGTCCAAAACGCAAGATTTAGAATTTGATGCAGCTGAAAAAGCTGGTTCTTTTGGAAAATTTGTTGGTATTTTGGGAGCATTTGTTAATTTTTCTGATAATATGGATAAACGTGGGCAGGGAGTTTTCGGTAAAAATACAGATACTGTTTTAGCACTTATAAGTTTGGTGTGTGATATAGGTGGCAGTTTGTTTGGTGATGAAATTCCCTTTTTAGGTACTTTTATATCTTTTACCGGAGAAAATTTGCCGAGAATAATAGCAATGAGAATTGAGGGATTTGTGGTATGTTGAATAAGCAAGTTCTTAATGAATATGAATTTGATTACGGCTCTAAAGTAAAAAAATTTTTTTCCGATTTGATGGGTTCTTTTTGCAATATAAGTGCTATTTTTTGGTTCCAATTTGCATTGTTTTATGTTTTTGCGGAACTACTTAATCTTATAAATAATTCAAATTTATTGTCAGTAATTCGTTTTATATATTTTTTTATTAATGCATTCATTATTTTATATTGCATTATTACGCTTACTAAAAGTAAAAAAATTATTTTGTATCAGGATATGATTTTCGTTAGAAAAAATACAATATTTGGCAGTCCATTTTTTATTCATAAAGGAATATTTAATCAAAAAATTTTATATAAAAATATTGTGTATTGTGATTATTCTGAATATATCCCATTTGGTTCTCAAAGAAGAGGGAATGATTATGCGGTTTCGATATTTAATTGGGATTCATTAGTAAAAATTAAAGATAAATCGGGTCATAAATATTATATTCCTGTAAAAAATGCCGACGATTTTATTGATGAAGTAAATTTATATGCAGAAAGAGCAAGATTTTTCAGTAAATTAAATATTGATTTGCTGTTGAAAAATAAAGGGCTATCATATAACGATTTGAATGTACGCTGGAAATCAAAAGATGAAATTGATTCGATTTATTATACTGATAATATGGGTAATAAAGTTGAACTGATTAAGTATTAGTTACCATCTAATGTCAAGATACTATAATCCCGAAATCTGAAAATTTTGAAAAGCAGACATTCGGCAGACACTAAGTACTGAAATTTGGCTTAATTACGGCATATATTTTAGTTGTTCCTACCGCTCTGACTCCGTCATTTAAGGTTCGAATCCTTTAATTTATCAAGGTTCTGCGTAGCAGGTTTTTATACCTCTGCCAGCAGGCGGTGACATTATAGATGTCACCGCTTTTTCTATGTAAAATAGCCTTAAAAAGTCCAAAATCGTCCTCAATCTGCTGTTGATTTAAGGACGATTTTTTCTTTTCTGTTTTATTGAGATTTTTTGTGAGACTTTCAGAGGCCTGAAATCTCTTATTTCTCAAACCCTACTGAGAGCGACCGGGAGCGTCGAGGACGCCGTACCCTACAGAGTTTTCGTTATTTTGCGGCGGGGTGAAGGTTATTCCCCTGTTAGGGGAAATGTCTGCGTAGCAGACAAAAGGGTCTGCCAAATTGCAAAGTCCCCGCCCTACGAGGTTGTAGGGGCAATTTATGAATTGCCCGTTTGTGTTGTTATAAGATTGTATTTTTATAATGTAGTAATGTGTTTTTGAAAAACGGTGGGCGGCGGTAAAATAAAATGAATACAGATTAACTAAATGCTGCTCAAATGTTTCATTGAATTTATTCCAATGGCAGGTTTGAATATCGAGTTTTGTATGAGGGATAAATTCATGATATGGCGGCTCAGTGTTTAAAAAATTACCTACATAAATCAAATCATTAGGAACACTTCTTTTTGATTCTTTTATTAAAGCAATTCTGTACACTGATAAAAACCCATATTCATCAGGATAATAATTTAGTTCTTTGTTGCTATGTGAAAAGAATACATCATTATAATCAAAAGTGCCTGTTTGAATATAATCTAATGTATTATATTCTTTAATGTTTTTAGGTAAAGTATCATTCCGGGTAATTTTAACATATAATATAGGTATTGTGTGCCCTGGGTGCCATACCATTTCATCTATTTTTTGAATTAGTGCATATTTTCCAAAAAGTCCTTTTTCTTTTGCTAAATCGCAAGTTAAAGGAATTGCATATATATCGCCGATATTCCATTCGCAATGATATAGTCTGTATTGAGAAAATTTTTTCTTTTCGGGCTGTGGTGACAATAATTTTTGTTTAAGTTCATTAAGAACTTTTGCTCTTGTTTTGCCTTCACGGGCACTTTCATTTTCCCAATATTTCAAATCATAACCGTCATAAATATGTTTTAATGCTTGCTCTTTTACGAAATTTTCCAATCTGCCGAGTTCCCATTGAGTATTCGCCAAAGCAAACCAAAATACTGGAGCATCATCACAATCGGATAATTCCTCCTCACAATTTTTTATTAACATTTGTGTGATTTCTTCTCCTGCTTTTCCGCGGTGAAGATTATCTTTGTATTCATTTTTTACGAAAACCGCTAAATCATTTTGATATAGTTTGGGTCCCCAACTTGCCATGTGTTACTCTCCTGACCAATATAATATTTCATTTGATATCTGATTTCCGACATAATTGGCAACATCTCTACCTGCCGACATATAATCTTCCAATTTGGAATTATTGGGACTTATACCGCTAATTCGATTTAATGCATTTTTCGTACTGTAAGTTAACATTGCGATTTATTATAATCCTCTTTGGATGTTCTTAAGCTGTCACCGTTGTAGGTGTAGGCAATTTCACTGTCACCGTCAGTAATACTTTGTAACTGTCTGCCTGTCCAGGTGAGAGATTTTTCACCGATTGTTAACGGGTTGCCGATTTCATCGTAGGTGATAGATTCACCATTGAAATTGGTAAGTAAATCTCCCCAAGTGGAATCGTTGTATTCCCACGTTTTGGTAGTTGGTGTTGCGGGCGGATACTATCCGCCCCTACGAGGTTGTAGGGGCAATTTATGAATTGTCCGTTTGTGTTGTCATAAGGTTGTATTTTTATAATGTAGTAATGTGTTTTTGAAAAACGGCGGGCGGCGGTAAAATAAAATGATAAAAATTTGGGGAAAAGCCGCCCACCGTAGTAAACAATGAATTTAATCATTGTTGTACCTGAAATAATGGTTGATTGCGGCGGGGTGAGGGCACCCCGCCCTACGAAAAATTGAATTATTTTCGTAAATTTTCATTTGAAATATTGAGTGCTTTAAGTAAAAAATTTCGCATTTTTTTAATTTGTACTATTCCGAAATCTTTTGGAGGAATTCCGATGTAAAGCGTTTTTCCTCCGAAAGAATACCCGGCTCGTAATTCATATTCACGCATTGATGTAACAGAAGTATCATTTAAATGTTTATAAAAAGATGAAGACACTTTATTTACACAAAGCATAGAGGATACGGATATAGTATAATTTCTCCATTCGCTTTTTTCTTTAATGAATTGTTCTAAAATATTTGATGTTTCATTTAATATTATCTTAACTTCTTCGTTATCAGAATACATTATTACATAATATGAAACAGATATACCATGATTTTTATAATAGATAAATATTTTATTTTTTTGATGTTCCGTATCAGGTTCATATAATTGATATTCTTCTTGGATCAGTTTTGTCGAAAGTTTTAAATGTAATTCATCAAAATTAGAAAAGTTTATATCTGCTTTATCAGGCTTTTCTGTTTTGCTCCATTTTTTTAAAACTGAATTAGGTATAGTACATGATAATATAATTACAGGTATTCCGAAAAAGAAAACCATTCCAATCCAAATAGCGACATATATATCTGTCATTTTATCTGTATAAAATATTGGGAAAATTTCAGGAATGAAAAAACCTAGAACAAATGCAAGAAATGAAAGGACAGTGCAAATTTTTATTATAGTTTCAATCTTTTTAATCATGATGCATCATCCTTTTCATATTCAGTAGGATAAAGTTCTAATACAGGTTCTTGACTATCATTAAAGCCAATTGATAGTCCGTTGTATACAATATCCATTACTCCATTCATACATTCTTCAGAACCAAGTTGCGCAAAAGTTTTTTGAGCATAGCTTCCCGTAAGGCAAGTGCTTAATTTTACCGGCTTAAACCAACCGGAATTTACTTTTACGATTTTATTAGATAATTTTCCAGTTAATGCACCTACTGTACCACCTATGAGAGTGTCTCTTCCGATTTTTATATATGAATTTATTCTGTTTTTTTGTGTTTTTTTCTTTTTTTTAGAACCGTTATATTTAGAAAATTTAGTTTCGTTTACAGCTGATTCAACAAAAGCACCAGCAAATGCACCAGCTGCTGGATGACCGCAAGCGGTTAAAAATCCAGCAACTGCACCACCGAGGAAAGCACCTGCCCAGCCAGAATACCATTTTTTACCAGTTGCAATATTCGAAGCAATTCTACCACCTGTAGAAATTAGTCCACCTACTACAGTTGCAACTGGTATCCACCAACCTTTACCTTGTTTATCTTCTCTGGTAATTGGATTATTACTACAATAGGAAAATAGATTATTACCGAGTGTGTCATTATTTATTTGGCCATCGCCATTAATAAACCTGCACATATCAGGAGAATAGTAACGGGTGTTGAGATAGTACCACTCAGTTTCCTTATCGTAGTAGTAACTGCGGTAGAGGATAGGGTTGATACGGGCAAGGATTGATGATTCGGTGGCAAATTGGATTGGTTCACCGAATTCATCACATACAGTATACCATTTACCGGTATCAGAGTCATATTTTGCTCTTAGTTCGTATTCTTCTGAATTGGTAATATCTTTACCGCTTTTGGTTAAGATTTTGTTTATTTTGCCCCAAGCATCATACTCGTACCTTACAAGTACTACTCCACGGGCATCAGCAATGGCGATAACGTCATTCTGAGCATTCTTAATGTAATAGTATTCAAATCATTGTAGATAACACCGAAAATATCGGAATTATTATCATACATAAATACGAGTGTATAATCGCCAGACTTCTGACCTGCAAGGATTGAACCGTTGTAGTAATAATTGGTGGTTTCTCCGTTTATGGTTTTTGATGTACGAAGTCCGTCGCCGTTGTAGGTGTAGGCAATTTCACTGTCACCGTCAGTTATACTCTGTAACTGTCTGCCTGTCCAAGTGAGAGATTTTTCGCCGATTGTTAACGGGTTGCCGATTTCGTCATAGGCGATTGATTCACCATTGAAATTGGTAAGTAAATCACTCCAAGTGGAATCGTTGTATTCCCACGTTTTGGTAGTTGGTGTTGCGGGCGGATAGTATCCGCCCTTACGAGATTGTAGAGGCAATTTATGAATTGCCCGTTTGTGTTGTTATAAGATTGTATTTTTATAATGTAGTAATGTGTTTTTGAAAAACGGTGGGCGGCAGTAAAATAAAATGATAAAAATTTGAGGAAAAAAAACGCCCACCGTAGTAAACAATGATAAATCATTGTTGCACCTAAAGTAAAAATAGTTTTTATTGATTCGATGTGTCAATACTTGTATTTTGGATAGGCTTTTTATAAGTAATAAAAATATCAAATGAGATAAGAAAAATAAATATAAAATCTAAATTAATGTTCAAACTGTTTTCTAAAATAGTTCTTAAATCACTTTTTATAAAAATGTCTTCAATACATCCTATTGAATATGTTTGGGATATTATTAATACCACGCAAATACATATATCTGTAACACACAAAATTTCAAGAATAATATTCAAAATTAATTTATATTTACTTTTTTTAAAAAAAAGAGATATTATTAATACAAATTCTATAAGAAAAAAAGTTAGTGCCAATATAGTTTCCGCTATATTTCCAAACATAGCAAACCCATAAACAAAATAATTAATGTGATTCATTACAGTTGCATGAGTATTGGTTATAAATATACTAATGATATTTATAATAATGAAAATTAAAAGTAAAAATCTAATTATGTTTAAATATTTAGTGTGTTTTTTCATATACCCAACCTTTCATTTGTTCCCACTTATCTGTGCTATCGGTCCCTTTTCCCATATCAAAATTAACATTTTTACCATTTTTAATAAAAGCAAAATCATTATGCCAGTCCCATTCAACAAGCATAGTATCAATATCTCTATTCCAATTATAATCCTCAGGATTTTCATTGTTATAATCAATTATCGCTTGACATACTTTTTGTTGCGTAATTTTATCCTTAATAAGATATGAATCAACGACCTCAAAATTGTTGTCTGATTTGGAGTATTTATTTCTATTATCGTATACGTCAATTGAATCTTTATGTGCTTTCCTTTTATCATTTGCTTTCTTTTTATCATTTTTATCATGGATATATATTGGCATGTGTTGCATTTGATATATTTTTATTGCTTCAGAGAGTACATATAAAAATGCGGCGGCTTCTAAGGCTTCTTGAACATTTGATGGTGCATTACCATTATCATCTTTATAATTAACAGGATTATTCAAACAATATGCAAACATATTTTTGTCAAGAAGACTTTGACCTGTTTGAATATATCCGTCAGCATTAATAAACCTGCACATATTGGGTGAATAGTATCTTGTTTTGAGATAATACCACTCTGTTTCCTTATCGTAGTAATAACTGCGGTAGAGGATGGGGTTGATACGGGCGAGGGTTACTTCCGTTGAGGCTGATGTTACAGGATTGCCGTTTTCATCCAATACGGGTGTACTTTCGCCTGTGGAGATATTCAATATGTTTTGTGATAGATCGTTTTCTAAATCAGTGATGTCACTGCCGTCTGCTTTGGTAATGGAAGT
>JAETUM010000031.1 GCA_021768625.1 Candidatus Stoquefichus sp.
GATCATCCATGGAGAACTGATAATATTTTACAGTATTTTGGTAGCCAAAAGCACCGACAACAAATCGGTGCTTAAAACACTAAATTTTTAGGACATTTTCAATTTTGCTTGACATATAAAGGTAATAAATTTCAAAATATTTATGAATAATACAATTAATTATAGTAATATTTACTATATTCATAAATCAATAGAGTATCTTAAGATAACATAATATCTAAAATCATCATAATTAAAAAGCCACACATACAGGAAATAGCACCAATATCGATTTGATTCTTACAAGAGGCTTCAGGAATCATATCTTCTACACAAACAAATAACATAGCTCCTGCAGCAAAACTTAATGCAAAAGGTAATATATTATTGATAGTTGATGCAAAGATATAACCAACAATAGCTGATGGAATTTCTATAATACCAGAAAATTGCCCATACATAAGTGCTTTAAACTTTGATTTACCATATTGATGCATTGGTAAAGAAATAGCAGTTCCTTCAGGAAAGTTTTGTATACCAATACCAATAGAAAGAATCAAGGCAGGAATAATATCATGTTGAGCACTTGCAAAAGCAACACCAACAGCTAAACCTTCTGGGATATTATGCAATGTCATGGCTAACATAAGAAGTTGATTTTGTGATAATTTTGATTGAATACCTTCTCTTTCATGAGATAACATATGTTCATGTGGCAAAAAGTGATCACATAATGTAAGAAATAGGACTCCACAAAAGAAACCCAATGGGATAATAAGTAAATACCATTTACTTAAATTTTCTAGTAAATTCATTGCTGGAAGTATTAATGAAAAAAATGAAGCAGCAATCATAATACCAGCACTACTTCCTAAAGCAATGGAAACAATGTTTTTATTTTCTTTGTTTGTCACATAAACTAAGCTTGCTCCTAAAAGAGTTGATAACCAGTTAAAAATAATAGCCCCAATAAAAATGAGAAAGGGGATATTTGTTAATGTCGATAGCATACTTTCACCTCATATATAAAGTATGCTAAGGATATAAATGAGTGTAAGAAAAAAGTCATGATTTCTCATGACTAATATTGAATATCTTCATATAATGTTTTTAATAGAATAGCTTTTGTGGTTGGAATTTGTTTTTTAGCATCAAATGTTTTCATAACACTATATTCAACAATATCTCTTTTTTGCACTTCTTCATCATAGATATAATCAGCTTGTCTAAAGAATAAATTATCATCATCTTCTTGATAAATACTTCCAAATTCTTTAGCGTTATTATAATAAACGACTCTTCCTTCATGACGTTCTATATAACTATCTAAATGTTCCATTAACTGATTATAAAAACGATCATATAAGTTGCTACTATCCATATCTTTATACTTTTCTTGAATAGAATCTTGACTTACATCTAAAGATTTTTCTTCTTTAATCTTATAGACTAAAGCTTGGGCTAAATGAATAACATCTTCTTGATGTTCATCTTTTTGAACCATTGTTAAAATTCTTTGATAGAGTGGTAATTGATCCAAACTATATCCTGAAATAAAGAATTTATAAATAAGATTTGCATAAGCTTCTTTTTCTTTACCAGTATTCATATAAAGATCAAATAAAACTTCAGATGCATCAACATTAGGAATTTTATTTCCTAAAGAAATAAATTCATTTTCAGCTTCTTCATATCTTTGTAATTGAACTAAAGAGTATGCTCTATAATATTTTATCCAATTTAAATTATTATAATGCCATTTAATAGGTTGTGTATAAGCAATATTAGCTGTTTCAACGCATTTTGCATAATCTTTTAATTCATAAGTACAACGTACCTTTAGACGATACCATTTTTCTCTTTTTGATTCATATTCTTTTCCAGCTTTATTAACAAATGGTTCAACACTTGAAGTTAAAGGATCTAATTTGTCTAATAAATCAGAGACTTTTTGGTAATCTACTGGATTTTGGTTCATGACATATTTCATGGCTTTATTAATTGTTGCTTCTAATGGAGAATATCTTTCTTGCTGACAGAGTGAAGATATTTCATCGACAATTGAAAAGAATAAACTTTCTTTTTCTTTGATTTGTTCTTCATCAATATTAATAAATTTATTGTAAAGTGCATAACCATAATGATTGATAAATGCACTTAGTCCTTCTCCAACTTGTAAAAAAGTTCTTCCAACTTCTATTGCCTCATCAGTTAATCCTTGATTTTTAAGTTCTCTTACATAATCCATAGCTTGAAAATCATTAAAAGAGCTAGGATCCTCTTCAAAACGTCGATTATAAACAGTTAAGTCTTTTGGTTCGCGTTTATCCATATATTAATCACCTCTTTTTTTATTATAACAATTAATAAAGTTGATGTGAAGAAAAAAGAACAGTTTTTATGTAAAAATGCACATCTTTAAATGTGCATTGAATTATTCTACAGTGACAGATTTTGCAAGATTTCTTGGTTTATCTACATCACAACCTTTTATACAAGCTGTATAATAAGCAATCAATTGTAATGGAATTGCAACCAATATAGATTGTAAAGTAGGTGAAACCTGTGGAAGATAGTAGACGTTATCTATATTTTTTATATCTTCGTGAGATGTTGTAAATAGAATAACTTTTGCTCCTCTTGCAATTGTTTCTTGGATATTACTAATAGTTTTTGTAGCAATATGAGGCTGAGTTGCAACTGCAATAACAACTGATCCATTTTCAATAAGGGCAATTGGTCCATGCTTTAATTCTCCTGCAACATATGCATCAGCATGAATATAAGAAACCTCTTTAAGTTTTAGAGCACCTTCTAAAACACTTGCGTAGTCTAAACTTCTTCCAATAAAATAAGCATCATGTAAATTTTTAAGCATTAAAGCATATTCTTGAAATATGTTTTCATCTTTTAAAATTTGTTCAACATAATGAGGAATTGATTCTAATTGTTCTATGGCTTGATAATCAATTTCTTTATTTAATCTTTGAGCAACATAATAAGCCAATAGAATGAGTAAAACAAGTTGCGTTGTATAAGCTTTTGTAGAAGCAACTGCAATTTCTGGACCAGCACATGTATAAAGAACATAGTCTGCTTCTCTTGAAATAGAACTTCCTAAAACATTAGCTATTGCAATTGTTGTTGCTTGCTTTTGTTTGGCTAGTTTTAATGCTGCAAGAGTATCAGCAGTTTCTCCAGATTGAGAGACAAAAATAGTTAATGTTTTATCGTCAATAATAGGATCATTATATCTAAATTCACTAGCTACTGTAGCTAGAACAGGAAGTTGAGTTATACGCTCTAAAACTTGAGCTCCGCATAAACTCGCATGATATGCTGTTCCACAAGCTACAAAATAAATTTTGTTAAATTGTTCAAAAGAAATATCTTTTAATTCATCTAAAATAATTTGTTGATTAAATATTCTTCCTCTTAGTGTTTCATGAATGACATAAGGTTGTTCATGAATTTCTTTTAACATAAAGGTGTCGTATCCATCTTTTTTTGCTGCTTCTGTATCATATGGAACAGTTGTGAGTTCTTTTTGGATTGATTTTCCTTCATGAGTAAAAAATGATATATCATTTTTTGTGATCATAGCCATCTCGAAGTCATCTAAGAAGTAAACATCTTTTGTGTATTCTAACAAAGCAGGAATATCACTTGCGACAACAAAAGCATCTTTTGATTTTCCTATAATTAAGGGACTTTCTTTTTTGGCAACGATAATTTTGTCTGGTTCTAAAGTTGAAATAATGCATAAGGCATAACTTCCTTCAATTCTTTTAAGAACTTTTTGGGTTGCTTCTAATAATTGTCCATTATAATAATAATCTAAAAGTTGAACAACAACTTCACTATCTGTATCAGATTGGAATGTATATCCTTTATCAATAAGTTCATTTTTTAATTCACGATAGTTCTCAATGATTCCATTATGAACTAACGAAATAGTATTGAGACTATTATTGTGAGGATGAGAGTTTAAATTAGATGGAATACCATGTGTAGCCCATCTTGTATGTCCGATACCAATTGAACCATCGAATTGATAATGACTTACTTTTTCTTCTAAATTTTTTAATCTTCCTTTACACTTTACTGTTATTAGTTTGTTGTTTTGTAAAATTGTCACACCAGCACTATCGTAGCCACGGTATTCTAACTTTGATAGTCCTTGCATGAGAAAGGGTAATGCTGAATGATTACCACAATATGCTGTAATTCCGCACATAAACATACCTCCATTTTATTATAAATTATGCTGTAAAAATGAAGTTATGCCTGATGATATTTGTTTAATGATTGCTCATTATTTTTGTTCATCGCTTAGGTAGCATCATACCTCCAAATCATCCGCCGAATCTTTCGATAAATTTGGTCCTCGTCAACTTTATATGTATAAAGTCCTGGCGCTTATATATTTTCTTCCTTCATTTTACAGGGATTTATTATATATGATTTATAGCTTTATTTTTTTCAAATTATAAAATTTTTTAATTTTTTTGAATATCTTGAAGAAAATTGAGAAAAATCTTTGTATATATAAGTAGGAGGGTTTTTATGAGTATACAAAATAATCTAATAGAGATGAGTAAATCTTTAAAAAAGTTAGAACAATCTGGTATTTATGATGTAGAAAAATATAGTTATGCACTGTTACATCAAACAAGTCAATTAGAATATTTTTATTGTCATTTGGTTAAAGATGGAGATTGTAATCAAACATATTATCATGTACATAAAAGGCCACACATTCATCAACTTGCTTATTTTAATATAGGAAGAGGCTTTCCTAAAGAATTAATGGATGGGCATTGGTGTTATATTTTAAAGGATATGGGATATAAGATGTTGGTTATTCCGTGCACATCTATCAAAAAAGATTCTACACCTGCTAATCCAACATTTGAAAAAGATATTAAAATAAAAACTAACACACATATAACACAATCAAGAATACAATTAAGTGATATTCGTTCTATAGATATTCAGAGATTGGATTTAAGAAAACCTTTTTATCAAGTTTTAACACCTAAAACAGAAGTGATGGAGTTTATACATAAGAATTTATTTGATTAATGACATTCTTTCATGTATGATGTTTAATACATGGGAGGAGTGTCAAGTGGATGATTTTATAAAGGGATGCCGAAAGGGAATACCTATAGCTTTGGGATATTTTCCAGTTTCTTTTTCTTTTGGTGTATTGGTTGTTTCAAGTGGATTACCATTAGGATTGGCTACATTCATTTCATTAACGAATTTAACATCTTCTGGACAATTTGCTGGAGTTTCTTTAATGTTGGCTCAGGCAAGTTATTTTGAAGTGGCTATGACATTGTTATTGATTAATGCAAGATATTTTTTAATGTCATTATCGTTAAGTCAAAAAATTGATAAGTCAATGAATACTTTACAAAGATTAATTGTTTCTTTTGGTATAACAGATGAGACTTTTAGTGTAGCTTCTATTCAAGATGGAGTTTTAAGCTTTCCATTTATGTTAGGTTTTATTCTTGTTCCTATTATTGGCTGGACAAGTGGTACATTAGTAGGAGAAACTTTAATGAATTTCTTACCAACATCAATACAGAATGCAATGGGAATTGCTTTATATGGAATGTTTTTAGCTATTATTGTTCCTGCATCTGCAAAATCAAAGCCAATTTTAGAAGTTGTGTTAGTAAGTGCAACAATGGCTATTGTTTTTTATTATATTCCATTGTTTTCAGTATTTTCTAGTGGATTAAAATTAATTATGGCGACTCTTTTTGGAGCTGTTTATGGAGCATTACGTTATCCTGTGAAAGAGGAGATAACATCATGAATATGTATTTATTTGTATGTGTTTTGGTGATGGCAATTTGTACATATTTACCCAGAATGTTGCCTTTAACCTTTTTTAGAAAGGAAATTACATCACCCTTTATACAATCTTTGTTGTTTTATGTTCCTTATGCAGTTTTATCGGCATTGACATTTCCAAGTATTTTATATGCAACAAACAATATATATAGTGCTATTGTTGGATGTATAGTGGCAATTTATTTTGCTTATAAAGACAAAGGATTGGTATTTGTTGCTATAGTAGCAATGCTTTCTTCCTATGTTGTGAGTTTGTTGTAGTTATGATTATGTATTAATAAGCTATTTTGGTATAATGAGAAAAAATACTAAAATAGTTTTTATTTTGAAAATGACCACAAAGGTAATGAGCGTATCTTAGAAATATTTTATGATAGCAAAGCAGGTATAAATCATAAAATTTAAATGATAAGATAAATTATTTTCGTTACAAAAAGGATGATTGTTACTATATATTTTTAAATCATGTTATACTTTTAATAAGTAATATGGGGAATCTAAATATAATGGATATAAATATTATTTGAAAAGGGTTGGATGAACGCTTATGTTAAAAGGATATTTATTGTATAGGATTATGATATATATACAAATAGTTATTTGATTTTAAGATAGAATAAATAGTTGTTTATTATAGTCATTGTAAATGATTTTATAATAGAATTGATGGGGAAGGAAAATTAATATTATGAAAAAATTATTTTTAGGTATTATATGTATTATGTTAGTAACAGGTTGTACAGCAACAAAGAACACAGAAAAAGAACCTGCTTCTGTTCCTAAACAAGGGGAAACAGTAAAAAAAGCTGATGAACAAAAAACAGATCAATCTAAAAAGAATGATGAAGCTAAAAAAGAAGTAAAGAAAGAAGAAAAGAAAACAGAAACAAAAACAGATACAAAGAAAGATGATACAAAAAACAAGACAACTGTAAGCAAGAAGACAGAAACAAAAAAGCCAACTTCTACAAAGAAGAAAACAACAACAAAGAAACAAACCACAAAGAAAAAGACAGTTCCAAAAAAGAAGAAAAGAAATAATGTTTCCTTTAAACAAAATAAAAACTATACTTGTATTCAATGTGGATATTATTGTAAAACAGAAAAAGAAATTTTAAAACATTTGGAAGAATCTGATGGTTGTTGGTCATATGGAATAGGGCATGAAACACAAGAATTACCTAAAGATTGGGAAGAAGATTTATTTGGAAAATAGATTTTTAATTGAAAATGTAAGATGAAAAATCTTACTTTTTTATTTGAAAGGAGAAATCAATATCATGGATTGGTTTTATATATATCAAAGTAAATATGGCTGACAACCTAGTGTTGTCAACATGGAATAGATTAGTTTCATAGATTAATAAGTAGGTCAAATGACCTACTTTTCTTTTATGAGAATATATGATTTTAAAATTGATATGAAAGGATTTGAGAAAGTGAAATATTTTGAAAAAACAAAAGGATTTATGGGTAAGGCATGGAAAATATTATTGATTTTTTCTATGGTGATGTCCATTGTCGCATTAAAGGGAAACAATAATGTTAAAGATGTTATTGCTTATAGTGGTTATCCTAAAAGTGATAGTGTCAAATATCATGGTAAATTGACCTATGGTGGAAGCACAGTAGGAGATTTTACTGTTAATGGAAAACAGGCATTTTGTATGCAACATAAAAAAACAACACCTGCAACTGGAGTAAAATTGACTCAAAGTGTGTATGATAATGCAACTGTTAGAAAAGTTCTTTATTATGGCTGGGCTGGTCCAGAACAATGGAGTGGATTTAAAGGCAAGGCACAAGGTGTTGTTGTTACATCATTGACTTTATCTCATTATTATGATGGGGATCAATTAAGAAGTATTTGTACAGATTTTAACAATTATATTAAAAATAAAGCTGTACCAAATTATGGTGTTGAATTTTCAACATCATCAGTCAATGCATATATGAGTGGAACTATTCAAAGAACACCAACTGTTACATTGAATAGTGAAATGACTAAAAATAGTGTAAGCGTTACATTACAGAATGATGTTACATATGTAGATGAAACACATAATAAAAGGCAAAAAGGTGGAACTGTCGAAATTTATGGAAAGACAAAGTTTCATCTTGAAGCACCTTTAATTAAAAATTTAGGAACTTGGTCTACTGGGAGTAAATCTCAAGGAGAAAAATTTGCAGCTATATTAGATTTGACTTCTTCAGGTAATATGCAAAATTTAGGACATATGGATTTAGTAATTGACCCTGCAAAGACAACTTCACTAAAAGTCAAATGGGTTGACCTAGGAAACTTGAAACTTGGCAAACAGGAAAAAGAAACAGGTAAAATGGTTGCTGATACTTATTTTAAAGTTTCATATAACAGTGATATGTCTAATTACAAAGGAATATGGAAAACTGGTAGTGATGGTTATGTCACTGTTAATAATCTTAGACCAGGAACTGTCTATGTTCAAGAAATTAAAGTTCCAGATCATTTGATATTGGATAAAACAATTCGTAAAGTAACAATTCAGTCAAATAAGACCACATCTTTTATAAATAAGAATAATCTTAAACCAACAAGTTTAAAATTAGGAAAACAGGAATTAGAAACTGGTAAGATGGTTGCAGGAGCATTATTTAAGGTTTCTCAAAAATCAGATATGTCAAATTATAGAGGTATCTATAAAACAGGAAGTGATGGTTATGTAACTTTATCTAATCTTTTACCAGGTACTTATTATGTTCAAGAGGTTGGTGTTCCAGCACATTTGATCTTAGATAAGACTATTCATAAAGTAACTGTAACTTATGATAAACCAGGAGTCTTTATAAAGAAAAATAATTTAAGAAGAGGTCATTTAAAACTTGGAAAACAAGTAGAAGAAACTGGCAAGATGGTTGTAGGTGCATTATTTAAAGTTTCTCAAAAATCAGATATGTCAAATTATAGAGGGATTTATAAAACAGGAAGTGATGGATATGTTACTTTATCCAATCTTTTACCTGGTACTTATTATGTACAAGAAATGAGTGTTCCAGGTTATTTGATTTTGGATAAAACAATTCATAAGGTTGTTGTTCATTATGATAAAACAGTAACATTTGTAAAGAAAAATAGGGTTAAACCTGCAAGATTAGATATTATTAAAACTGGTGAGGTTTTGATAGATTATGAAGATGGAAATTTTGTTTATGAGGAAAAAGGACTTTCAGATATGGAAGTACAGATTTTTGCAGAAGAAAAGATTTTTGATTATATAACAGGTAAGACTTATCAAAAAGGAGACCTTGTCAAAACTGTTAAAACAGGAAAAGACGGAAAGATTAGTGTTAATCTTCCATTAGGTAAATATCGTTTACATGAGTATAAAGCTCCTTTAGGTTTTGTTTTATCAAAGGTTGATCAATATGTTACTTTATCAAGTAGCAATCCAACACAAACTTTAGTGACAGCAAGTAAAAGTTTTTATAATGATAGACAAAAGGTTAAAATCAATGCTATTAAAGTTGATGGAATGACGCAAGAAGGACTTCAAAATGCAATTATAGGATTATATGCAGAAAGTGATATTTATAATTATCAAGGAAAGAAATTAGTTGATAAAGGAACACTTCTTTTATCAAAAGCAACTGATGAGAATGGGAATATTAGTTATGATATAGATTTACCATTAGTTGATGTATATCTTAAAGAAATACAACCACCAGAAGGCTATGTGATGATTGATAAGAAGTATTCAATAAAAGTTGAGTCAACTGACCAAACGACAAAGACATATACTTATACAAAAACAATTGTCAATAATCCAAAAGAAGTTGAAATATCTAAAAAAGCTATTACAGGGGAAAAAGAACTTTCAGGTGCTAAATTACAACTTATTGATGCGGTAACAAAAGATATTATTGAAGAGTGGATTTCTACTGATAAGCCACACATGACAGATAAATTAATGGTTGGAAGAGTTTATATATTAAGAGAGATTATTTCCCCAGATGGATATACAATAGCAAATGATATAGAGTTTACAGTTGATGGAGATAAAAGTGTTCAAAAAGTCTCAATGATTGATGAATTAACAAAGGTTGATATTTCAAAGCAAGATGCAACAAATGGAAAAGAAGTGCCTGGTAATCATATGGAAGTAAGAGATGAGAATAATCAGCTTGTAGATCAATGGATATCTAGTGAACAATCACATAGGATAGAAGGATTAATTGTAGGAAAGACATATACATTGATAGAAACACAACCAGCAGATGGGTATACAACAGCAGAAAGTATTAAGTTTACAATTCAAGATACAAACGAAGTACAACAAATTGTTATGAAGAATTGTTATACAATTACTGAAATATCTAAGGTTTCTTTGATTACAGGAAAAGAATTGCCAGGTAATCATTTAGAAATAAGAGATGAAAATAATCGAATTGTAGATCGATGGATATCAGCAGATAAACCACATAGAATAGAAGGATTGATTGTAGGAAAGACTTATACATTGATAGAGACACAACCAGTAGATGGCTATTCAAAGGCAGAAAATATTCAATTTACAGTTGAAGATACAAAAGAAATACAGCAAGTAATTATGAAAAATGATTATTTAGAGATTGAACAATTGGGTAATGAACCTCATTTCATTAAGCAAAAACCTAAAAAAGTGCAAACAAGTGATTTAACAAAAGTAAATATATACTTATATTATTTAGGATTATCATTGATTGTTGCTTATCATCTTTTTTTTAAGGAAAAGAAAGATAGAAAAATTTGAAAATAAAGAAGCTATCAGTTTTTCGCTGATAGCTTGCTTATAAATTAAGTAATCTTTTTGTATCTCTTGCAATAACTAATTCTTCATTAGTTGGAATAACAAAAACTTTGATCTTAGATTCAGGTTTTGTGATTAATCGTTCACCTTGTCCATTTTCATTAGCGTCATCATCTATAACGATACCTAATGCTTCACTTACTAATGATAAGATTTCTTTTCTTGCATAGGATGAATTTTCACCAATACCTGCAGTAAATGCAATAGCATCACATCCACCTAATGCGATAAAATATCTACCAATATAAGCAATAACACGTCTAAAGAAAATATCAAGGGCTAATTGAGCTCTTTCATTTCCTTTGCTAGCTGCTTCTTGTACATCTCTAAAATCACTAGAAACACCAGATACACCTAATAAACCAGATTCTTTATTTAAAATATGAATGACTTCATGCATATCAATCTTTAAAGTATCTACAAGATATTCTACAACAGAAGCATCTAAGTCACCACTTCTTGTTCCCATCATAATACCAGCTAATGGTGTGAATCCCATAGAAGTATTGATACACTTTCCATCTTTTACAGCACTTAAACTTCCACCAGCACCTAAATGGGCAACAATAACTTTAGAATGTTCTGGATTTCCAAGCATTTCTCTTACTTTAGAAGATACATAGAAGTGTGAAGTCCCATGTGCACCATATTTTCTAATTCCATTTTCTTCATAGAATTTATAAGGAATAGGATAAATATAACATCTTGGTTCTAATGTTTGATGGAATGCAGTATCAAAGACTGCAACTGCACCTGCATTAGGAATAGCTTCTTTAAAAGCATAATATCCAGTTAAGTGTGCTGGATTATGTAGAGGAGCCAAAGACTTTAATTCATCGATTTTTTCAATAACATAATCATCAATAATAGCAGATTCTTTAAAATAAGAACCACCTTGAACAACTCTATGACCAACACCTTTGATTTCATCTAATGATAAAACAATTTTTTTATCTATTAAAGTTTCTAATAATAATGCTACAGCTTCTTTATGAGTTGGAATAGGTAATGTTTTGACATCTTTTTCACCATTATATTTAATAGTGAAAATAGAATCATCTAACCCAATTCTTTCAATAACTCCAGAAGTAATAACTGATTCATTATCCATTTCAAATAATTGAAATTTTAATGAAGAACTTCCAGCATTAACAGCAATAACTTTTGACATTTAAAATTACCTCCTTGTTTGTCTTTATTATAGCATTAAAAATAAAAAAAACTAGGGGAAATATTTATGAGAATAAAACTTATGATTTAAAATGATTACGAGGTTTATGAATATAAATTTATTGAAATTATTCATAAAAAGAATATAATAAAATATGAGCCAGGGGCGCATATTGCTGAGAAAGGCTAAGCCTTGTCCCTTATTATCTGAACTGGGTAATGCCAGCGTAGAGAGTGCAAATAAGTTTTTTGCTTTCCTATGCTTGTAGGAAAGTTTTTTATTTGTAGGCTCCAAAATAATGATGGAGGAGAAAAAATGTTAAAAGAAGTATTAGAAAATGTAAGAAGGAAGGAGCCACTTATTCATAATATGACAAATTATGTGACAGTAAACGATGTGGCTAATGTTGTACTCGCGATAGGTGCAAGTCCAATTATGGCTGATGATGTAGAAGAAGTTGAGGAAATTACTTCTATATGTCAAGGATTAAATATTAATATAGGAACATTAAATAAAAGAACAATATTAGCAATGATAAAAGCAGGAAGAAAAGCCAATGAATTAGAACATCCTGTTGTGTTAGACCCAGTAGGAGTAGGAGCAAGTCAATTACGTACACAAACTGCATTTGAATTAATTGAAAATGTTCATTTTAATGTCATTAAAGGGAATATTTCTGAAATAAAAGTTTTAGCTTTTAAACAAGGGATGAGTCATGGTGTCGATGCTAATATTGAGGATACTGTTACAGAAGAAAATTTAGAACAATCTATAGCTTTTGTGAAAGATTTTGCTTGTCAAACCAATAGTATTATAGTTGTTACAGGAGCAATTGATTTAGTTGTTGATAAACAACGTTGCTTTGTGATTAGAAATGGTGAAAAAGAAATGAGTAAAATCACAGGTACTGGATGCCAACTTTCTGCTTTAATAACAGCCTTTATAAGTGCTAACGAGGATCAAATGCTTAATGCTGTTGCTGGGGCTGTTTGTACAATGGGGTTAGCTGGAGAAATTGCAAAAAAGAATATGTTAGAAACTGATGGTAATTCTACATATCGTCATCGTATTATTGATGCTATTTATTTGATGGATGGAGAAACTTTAGAGAAAGGAGCAAAATATGAAATTCGATAAAAAACACTTATTACTTTATGCTGTTACAGATCGTTCTTGGCTTAAAGAAGAAACACTTTTTGAACAAGTGGAAAAAGCATTGAAAGGAGGAGCAACTCTTATTCAATTACGAGAAAAAGATTTGAATAAAGAGTCATTGAAAGAAGAAGCATTACAGCTAAAACAACTTTGTCATTATTATCATGTACCATTTATTATTAATGATAATGTTCAATTAGCTAAGGAGATTGATGCTGATGGTGTACATATTGGACAAGATGACATGGCATTTGAGAAAGCACGTTCTTTATTAGGAAATGATAAAATCATAGGTGTTTCAGCTCATAATTTAAAAGAAGCACAAGATGCATATGAAAAAGGTGCAGATTATCTTGGTATAGGTGCAGTTTTTTCAACACAAACAAAAAAGGATGCTACACATGTTTCTTTTGAAACATTAAAAGAAATTTGTCAAAAAGTTCATATTCCAGTTGTTGCAATAGGTGGTATATCACATGATAATATTATTCAACTAACTGGTAGTGGAGTAGATGGTGTTGCTGTTATAAGTGCTATTTTTGCAAGTGAAAATATAGAAATGGCTACAAAAGAGCTCAAAGAGAAAATGAAGCGTATACTTCAACAAACAATGCCTGTAGCTTTAACAATAGCAGGTAGTGATTGTAGTGGTGGTGCTGGTATCCAAGCAGATTTAAAAACAATGTTAGCACATCATGTATATGGAATGTCCGCAATTACAGCTTTAACCGCACAAAATACAACGGGTGTAACCGATATTATGGATGTTAGTGCTGAATTTTTAGCAAAGCAACTTGATAGTATTTTTACAGATATATATCCACACGCAGTAAAAATAGGAATGGTTTCAAAAAAAGAAATTATTATAGTCATTGCTGAAAAATTAAAACAATATCATGCAAGAAATATTGTGATTGATCCTGTTATGGTTGCAACAAGTGGAGCTAAATTGATTAATGATGAAGCTATTCATACATTGAAGGAATATTTATTTCCATTAGCAACAGTTTTAACTCCGAATATTTTTGAAGCAGAAGTTTTATCTGGATTATATATTCAAACAGAGGAAGATATGATAAAGGCAGCTCAAATGATTAATCAACAGTATCATTGTGCAGTTTTATTAAAGGGTGGACATCATCTTAATGATGCTAATGATTTATTATATCAAGATGATCATTATCAATGGTATAGAGGAAAAAGAATAGAAACAGATAATACTCATGGTACAGGATGTACATTATCTAGTGCTATAGCATCTTATTTGGCTAAAGGGGAAACTTTGGATTTAGCAATCAAACATGCAAAAGAGTATATTAGTGGAGCGTTATTGGCTCAATTAGATTTAGGAAGTGGATCTGGACCAATGGATCATGGTTTTGGTTTATAAGAAAACTATTGAAATTATTTATAAAAAGAATATAATGGAATGTGAGCCAGGGGCGCATATTGCTGAGAAAGGTAAAACCTTGTCCCTTATTATCTGAACTGGGTAATGCCAGCGTAGAGAGTGCAAATAAGTTTTTTTGCTTTCCTATGCTTGTAGGAAAGTTTTTTATTTGTAGGCTCCAAAATAATGATGGAGGAGAAAAAATGAAAACACAAAGTCAAAAAGTTAAGGTCATGTCATTTATGGCAATGTTTGTTGCCATTCAACTTGTCTTAGAACCATTAACAAAAATTACAGAGATGCCTCAAGGAGGGAATGTTTCGTTCTCTTTGATTGCTTTATTTTTGGCATCTTATTTATTAGGACCAGTATATGGAGTAATTGCTTCACTTGTTTGTTTAGGGGTACAATTCGTATTAGGAATGGCAGTTTATTATGGGATAGCATCACTATTCCTTGATTATATTATCCCAATGGCATTAGTAGGTGCATGCAGTATTTTTCCATTGTGGCATTATAAACAATGGGATATACCCTTGGGTATGATTGTTATTATGATATTGAAAACAATTTCACATTTATTAGCAGGTTGGTTTGCATTTCAAACACCACTCATTGGAAATCTTGCATATAACATTCCTTACAATGTTGGAACACTCATTGTTTGCTTTATTTTATTTATTATTATTTATCCAAGAATCAAAAAAGTTGTTCAACTTGACTAGCAAAATATTGCTAGTTTTTCTTTTGCCTTTAAAAATGATGTAAACTTGTGTATAATGTTAATGATATAGAAAGAGGTATGTTTATGAAGGATTCATTAAAAGGAAAAAATGTCCTTATACATTGTTATAAACATGATGGTAGTGTTCATCGTTGTTGGGACAAAGGTTTTGTTCTTGAGGAAACTGATAAACATTTTGTTGTTATTAATAATAGAACATTGGTTACTGAATCAGATGGGAGAAAATGGTATACAAGAGAACCTGCCATTTGTTATTTTCCAAAGCACCATTGGTATAATGTGATATGTATGATACGAAAGAATGGTGTTCATTTTTATTGTAATATTGCTTCACCAACACTATATGATGGACAAGCTTTAAAATATATAGATTATGATTTAGATTTAAAAGTTTTCCCTGATTATAAGTATAAAATATTAGATGAGGAAGAATATCGTCAACATAAAGAACAAATGGGTTATGGAGAGAAGTTAGACGCTATTTTATATGAACAGTTAAATATTCTTATTAAGATGACAATGGATATGACAGGTCCATTTAGACCAGGTTTTGCTGAATATTGGTACAATGTTTATCAAGAACAAGCCCATAAATAATAGAAAGGAGAATTTTCGTGATAACATTTCAAACAGAACAGGAAATGATAGATTTTGGGGAAAAATTAGCAACCTATATGTTTCCAAATTTTATTTTAACATTAAAAGGTGATTTGGGAGCTGGAAAAACAACTTTTACAAAAGGTATTGGTAAAGGATTGGGTGTAAAGAAAGTGATTAATTCTCCAACATTTACAATTGTAAAAGTTTATCATGGAAAAATGACTTTATATCATTTTGATGCTTATCGTTTAGAGGGTCAAGATGAAGAATTGGGATTTGAAGAAATGTTTGAGGATGATGGTGTATGTGTGATTGAATGGCCACAATTTATTGAAAATATTTTACCACTAGAACATATGGAAATATATATTAAGAAAAATGAAGATGAAACACGTACATTATCTTTTCATGCTATTGGTGAAAAATATAAAAATGTCGTAAGGGAGATAGAATTATGTTAAGTTTATTGATGGATACTTCAAATCAATATTTAATGGTTGCTTTATATGAAGATGGAAAATGTTTAGATGTAATTCAAGAATTGGGATCAAAGAAGCAGTCTGAGAATGCTATTCCTTATTTAGAAAAACTTTTAAATCAATATCATAAAGAGTTAAAAGATGTTGACGAGATGATTATTACAAAGGGACCTGGTTCTTACACTGGTGAAAGAGTTGCAATGACTATAGCAAAAACTTTGAGTGTTGTTACGTCAATAAAAATGAAATCTATTTCTTCTTTAGCTGCTTATGCAGGACTTCAAAAATGTGTGTCTGTTATTGATGCAAGAAGTCAGAAAGTTTTTGTTGGTGTATTTAATCAAGGAAAAGCTGTTTTAAAAGAGCAACTTATATTGATAAGTGAATTTGAAGAATTAATGAAGGAATATAAAGATTATGAAGTTGTAGGACAAGCAGAAGTCGTTGGGTATCCTTCTCAAGAAATTGATTTAGCAAAAAATATGTATTTATTAGCACAAAATGAAGAGTATATTGATAATGTTGATGCACTTGTTCCATGTTATCTTAAGGATGTTGAGGCAAAAAAAATATGCTTATAAGAAGAATGGATATCAATGATTTAGAACGAGTTGTGTCTTTGGAACAACAACTTTTTTCTTCATCATGGAGCTATGCAGATTTTTTATATGAATTATTAGAAAATGATTTTTCATTTAATTATGTTATAGAGAAAGATGGATTTATCGTTGGTTATATAGGGGTTTGGTTCATGTATGAGCAAGCTCAAATTACGACAATTGGAGTTGACCCGTGTTATCAAAGACAGGGTTTAGGAAAAGAAATGATGGAGACTGTTATGGAAATAGCACAAAGGAATCAATGTGAAACAATGAGTCTTGAAGTGCGTGTTTCTAATTTTAAAGCTATTTCTCTTTATGAAAGTCTAGGTTTTCATAAAGAAGCGATAAGAAAAAATTACTATCAAGATAATCAAGAAGATGCTTATCTTATGATAAAAAGATTGGAGGAGTCAATGTGAGTCTTATTCTTGCGATAGAATCAAGTTGTGATGAAATGTCTATAGCAATTCTTAAAGACAAACGTGAGTTATTATGTAATGTTATTGCTTCACAAATAGATACACATCGTTTGTTTGGAGGGGTTGTTCCTGAGATTGCAAGTCGTATGCATGTTGAATGTGTTTCGACTGTTTTAAAAACAGCATTACAACAATCTTGTATAAATATAGAAGATATCGATGCTATTGCTGTTACGAAGGGCCCTGGATTAGTAGGTTCTTTACATGTGGGAATGCAAGCGGCAAAAACACTTGCTTTGACTTATCATAAACCACTTATTGGTGTTCATCATATTGCAGGACATATTTATGCCAATGAGTTAGTTGAAGATATTGAATATCCATGTTTATGTTTAGTTGTAAGTGGGGGACATAGTGAACTTGTTTATATGGAAAAAGAGTTCTCTTTTGAGGTTATTGGTCAAACATTAGATGATGCTATTGGAGAAGCTTATGATAAAGTTGGAAGAGTTCTTCATTTACCTTATCCAGGTGGACCTGTTATTGATAAAATGGCAAAGGAAGGAAAACATAGTTATCATTTACCATTACCTTTAAATGATGATTCTTATAATTTTTCATTTAGTGGATTAAAATCTGCAGTTATTAATTTATGTCATAATGCTTCTCAAAGAAATGAAGAAATTATTCCTCAAGATTTAGCATGCTCATTTCAAGAAGTTGCATTAGAGGTGTTGGTTTCAAAAACATTAAAAGCGGCTAAAGATTATCAAGTCAAAGAGATTATTGTTGCTGGAGGAGTAAGTGCAAATAGTGGGTTGAGAGAAAAACTAACACAAGAAAGTCCTATAAAAGTGATGTTCCCACCAATGAAATATTGCACAGATAATGCAGCTATGATTGCTTCAGCAGCACGTATTATGTATGAAAATCAATGTTTTTCTGCACTTGATTTAAGTGTTAAACCAACTTATGATTTGGAAGAAGAGAGTATTGGAGAATAGTATGGAAAAGAAGAGTCAAAAAATATCAAAAGCAACAATGTCGCGTTTTCCAGTGTATTTAAAGGCTTTAAGAAATATGCAACATGCTGGAAAAGAAAATTTTTTATCAAGTGAATTGAGTGAAATTACAGGTATCTTAGATACAACTATTCGTAGGGACTTTGGTTTTTTAACACATAAGGATTCTCTTGGAAGAAGGGGAATTGGTTATGATACAAAAGAAATTATTAATGTTTTAAATAATGTTTTGGGTTTAGGATTAGATGAACCGATTATTTTAATAGGAGTTGGTAATTTAGGTAGTGCGATTTTAAAATATAATAGATGGCAATATACTGTAGGAAAGATTGTTTGTTGTTATGATTGGGATCAAAATAAAGTAGGAGAACGTTTTGGAGTGAAGCTTCAACATATTGATTCTTTAGAAGAAACATTTCCAAAGGGGTGTAAAATTGCTATTTTAGCAATTAGCGAAAATGTTCAAGAAACAGTGAATCGTTTAATGGCACTAGGAGTTAAAGGAATTGTAGATTTTACACATGATCATTTTATTGTTCATTCTGATGTTGTTGTACAAACAGTTGATGTTGTTGCGGCTATACAGGAACTTGTTTTGAAGATGAATATGAGTGATGAATAAAAAAAGTGTTGAAATCATTTGTAAAAAATGGTAATAATAAGTATACAGGTAATGATTTAAGAGCATATAATCAAAACTATTATAAAGAGAGTTTTGGATGGTGAAAGCAAAACAATAGAGATTATATGTAACACTTAATGAACCAGGTAGGAGAAATGTAAGTAGACTATCTCGTTTGCTGCGTTAAGGCATAGAGTGCATAATCAAATGATTATGAATAAGGATGGTACCGCGATATAAGTCGTTCCTTTTGGAATGACTTTTTTATTTATAAAAAGGAGGAGAAAACAATGTTTGAATTTATGACAGTAAGAGAACTTTACGAGATGATTATGTCTGGAGAAGAGTTCGAAACAGAAAGTGTAGAGTATGTTGAATTAGATGGATGGGTACGTACAAACAGAGATAATGGAAAAGTTGGTTTTATCGCATTGAATGATGGAACTTATTTTAGAAATTGTCAAGTTGTCTATTTAAAAGATGTATTAGAAAATTACGACAATATTAAGCGTATTAGTACAGGAAGTGCAATTCGTATATTAGGAAAATTAAAATTGACACCTGATGCGAAACAACCTTTTGAAATTGAAGCAACAGAAATTGTTGTTGAAGGAGCATGTGATGAAGACTTCCCACTTCAAAAGAAACGTCATTCTTTTGAATATATGCGTGAAATTCCACATCTTAGACCACGTGCTAATTCATTTTATGCAATTTTTAGATTACGTAGTGTTTTATCTATGGCTATTCACGAATTCTTTCAATCTCAAGGATTTGTTTATGTGCATACACCAATTATTACAAGTAATGATGGAGAAGGTGCAGGTGAAATGTTTAGAGCAACAACTATAGACAACACTGACTTTGACAAAGATTTTTTTGGAAAAGAAGCCTTTTTAACAGTAACAGGGCAATTACATGTAGAAGCATTCTGTATGGCATTTAGAGATGTATATACTTTTGGTCCTGCATTTAGAGCTGAAAATTCAAATACTTCACGTCATGCTAGTGAATTTTGGATGATAGAACCTGAGATTGCTTTTGCTGATTTGGAAGATGATATGGATCTTATTGAAGATATGGTTAAATATTGTATTGATTATGTATTAGATAATGCTCCAGAAGAAATGAAGTTTTTTGAACAAATGATTGATAAAGAATGTATTCAACGTATAAAACATGTTAGAGATAGTGAATTCAAACGTATGACATATACAGAAGCTATAGAACTTTTAGAAAAAGCAGATGTTAAATTTGAAAATAAAGTTTCATGGGGTATGGATTTAAATAGCGAACATGAACGTTATATTTGTGAAGAAATTGTAGGGGGACCTGTTTTCTTAACTGACTATCCAAAAGAAATCAAAGCTTTCTATATGCGTTTAAATGATGACAATAAAACAGTAGCTGCTTGTGACTTATTAGTTCCAGGTATTGGGGAACTTGTTGGTGGTAGTCAACGTGAAGAAAGATATGATGTATTAGAAAAAATCATGGATGAAAAAGGAATGTCTAAAGATGGATTGCAATGGTACATGGATCTTAGACGTTTTGGTGGATGTAAGCATGCAGGATTTGGATTAGGATTTGATCGTTTCTTGATGTATTTAACAGGTATGCAAAATATTAGAGATGTTGAACCATTCCCAAGAACTCCTCGTAATTTAAAATTCTAATTGATAAACAGATAGGATATTTTATTCTATCTGTTCTTTTTGTTTTGACATTATTTTTTTGATTTGTTTTCTATAATAGATGAGGGGTGGAATTATGGAAGTCTATATAGAGGTCACATATTGTATAAATGCTTTTATTATTTTATTGTCTTTTGAATTATTATGTTTTTTATTGAATATTCAAATGACAAAAAAAGAATTATTAAAATATGTTCTTACCTATAATATTTCTTTCATTTTTCTTTATCTCGATTTATTTGATGGCTTTATCCTTATTTATGATTTATTTCTCACTTTTCTTTATTTTAGAAAACAAGTTTATATCTATTATCCTATCTATCTTTTTATTTACATTTCACTGATATCTTTTTTAGAGTATTTATTACCTCAATCTGTTATTTTCCAAGGCGTATTATTAATTGAGGGCTTTAATGTTACATCGTTAGGAATAGTAGCTATTTTGATGTGTATTATTATTTATTTTTATATTTCTTTTTGTAGTTATAAGTTAAATCAAAGTGAAATGATAGATGTTTGTTTCTTTGATGTTCATTGTTTAGGATTTATTGATAATGGTAATAAAGTTTTTTATAAAGGCTATCCTGTGATATTTATTTCTAAACATTTACTGAGTGAATATCAAGCTGTTGATACAATAGATATTACAACAGCTACCTCTTTAGAAACAATTGATATTATATTGTTAGATGATATAGATATTAATCATCAAACATTACATCATGTTTATGCTGGATTAATGTCATCAAGTGAGTATGATTGTATTTTAAATGCACAGTTAATGGGAGGATTGTTATGATATTTCAAAGAATAAAACAATGGTTTTATCGTCAACAGATATTATTTTATATTGGTAGACATGATGTTTTAAAAGAACCCTTAAGAGGGAAAGATGAAGAAGAGGCATTAAAAAGATTACAACAAGGTGATTTAAAAGCAAGAGATCTTCTCATTGAACATAACTTAAGACTTGTTGTTTATGTGGCGAAAAAGTATGATTCTTTACCTAATGGAAACATTGAGGACTTGATAAGTATTGGAACGATAGGTTTAGTCAAAGCAGTGAATACATTTAAATTAGATAAAAATATAAAATTAGCAACATATGCATCACGTTGTATAGAAAATGAAATTTTAATGTTTTTAAGAAAAAATAATAAATTAAGACAAGAAATTTCTTTGGATGAACCATTGAATGTTGATTATGATGGAAATGAATTATTATTATCTGATATAGTTGGAACAGATAGTGATATTGTTCAAAATGAGATGACTCACAATGATCAAAAAGAAAAGTTTTATAAAGCATTAAATTATTTGAATCCAAGAGAAAAAGAAATTTTAATGATGAGATATGGATTGATAGGACATGATGAATTAACACAAAAAGATGTTGCAGAGATACTAGGAATTTCTCAATCATATATATCAAGATTAGAGAAAAAGATTATTAAAAAGCTAAGAAATAAATTAAATGATAATGAATAATGTTTGATAAATTGGAGAGACTTCTTTATGGAGGAGTCAGAAAAATGTCGAAATATAAAGTTGAAATGAATGGGTATCAGGATGATTATCCAAAATTAACACATCAACAAACAATGGATAAATTAAATATTTATCAACAAACACATGATGATACTGTTAAAGAAGAACTTGTTTTATCAAATATTAAATTAGTTTTATCTCTCGTTCAAAAATATCATCAAAGAACTAATAATTTAGATGATTTATTTCAAGTAGGCATTATTGGTTTGATGAAAGCTATAGAAAACTTTGATACAAGTTTAAATGTACGATTTTCTACGTATGCTGTACCTCTTATTGTTGGTGAAGTTAAACGCTATTTAAGAGATAATTCACCATTAAGAATACCACGTTCAATGCGTGATTTAGCATATAAGGCCTTATTAGAAAATGATAAGTATATAAGAGAATATAACAAGGAGCCAAGTACAACAGAGTTGGCTCATTTATTAGATGTTAATGAATCATTATTAACAGAGGCATTATCATCTACTCATAATGTTTCTTCATTATCCCAAGAAGTACAAAATGATGGCAATGGAAAGATTGAATTGATTAATCAAATTGCTCATCCTAAAAACGAGTTAGAACATTATAATGAGTATTTAGATTTGCATAATGCCTTAAAGATATTAGATGATAAAGAAAAACTCATTATTCAACAGAGATATTTTCAAGATCATACACAAAGTGAAATAGCAAAAGAACTTTTTATTTCACAAGCACAAGTTTCACGTATTGAAAAACAAGCTTTATCACATTTAAAGAAATATATGAGTTGATTGATGCATATATTTAAAAAGGTGATAGTATGCGTTTTATTACTTTACAAAGCAAAGATGTTGTGAGTGCTCACACAGGAGCAAAAATAGGATATGTTGTAGATATGGAAATTGATCCAATTTGTCATTGTATACAAGCTTTAATTGTAGAAAAGTTTTCTCCTTTAAGGCTTATATGCATTTTTAAAGGACCACCAGTTATTATTATTCCAATTGAAAATATTATAACAATTGGAGAAGATGTCATTATTGTGAATATAGAATGTTAAAAACTGTTCATAATGTTGAGAATTTCCTCTTTTTTTCATGCGATTGATATGATATAATATAAGAAATGTTAAGGAGGAAGCCTTATGGATAAAGTAAAAAAATGGTTTTTTGAAGAAGATGACGACGATGATGTTTATGAAGATGTAGAGATAGATACAGAAGAAGAACAAGTAAAATCAACAAGCATGTTTGAAAAAGCAAAATCTTCAAAGACAAGTGATGCTGTTAAGGCATTAAGTGCAAATAAAGATAGTCATTTGGTTTTATTTGAACCAAGAGCATATGGAGAAACACAAGAAATTGCTATTTATTTAAAACAAAAAAGAGCAGCTGTTGTTAATTTACATCGTTTGCAAAAAGAACAATCTAAACGTGTTATTGATTTCTTAAGTGGTGTCATTTTTGCAATAGAAGGGGATATCCAACAAATTGGTCCAAAGATTTTCCTATGTACACCTAAAAATATTGGTGTGAGTGGAAATATCACAATGGATGATTCAGAAACTGATGAATAATGTAAGTATTAGCATTGCTAATACTTTCTTTTTATGATGTTAGAACACTTTAAGGGTGATGAAGTCTTTGCTAAAAAGATTTTGGATTATCAAGCTCAGGCACTCAATCATCAAAGAATGATTTTAACCCCTTTTTTAAATCCACATGAACAAGATATTGTTTATAAAATTATAGGACATCAAGATTTACAAGTTAAAGCAAATGGTGGACTTATAAATGCAGAAAGTCAAAGAATGATTATTTGTCCAGATTTTTATGAGTTAGAAGATAATGATTTTGAAATTGTTGTAGTAGAGATTATATATAATCAACAATTTGGTAAATTACAACATAAAGATGTATTAGGAGCTTTAATGAATTTAGGAATAAAAAGAGGATGTATAGGAGATATTTATGATGATTCGCATATTTATTTTACTTGCACATCTCAAACATATCCCTATATTCAAGAACACTTAAAACAGATTAAAAAGGCAAAAGTAAAATTAAGAAAAACGGATGAAGAAATTGAAATTATTCATCAATATATAACACATACATTCTTTTTATCAAGTATGCGTTTAGATAAAATTGTTTCTACAATGTTTAAAGTTTCTAGACAAGTTGCTTCTGAATCTATTCGTTCAGGTTTTGTAAAAGTTAATCATAAAGAAGTTGAAGAGGTTAGTTTTTTGTGTCATAATAATGATATGATATCTTTTAAAAGGCATGGAAGAGTAAAAATTGTTGATGAAGAGAGAACAACAAAGCAAGGAAACTTTGTTGTGAAGGGATATTTTTATAAATGAGGTGAAAGAATGGAAAAATTTGGTAAGCAATGGAGAGGATATAAACGTCAACAAGTTGATGAATACATAGATGGATTGAACCAACAAATTCAATCATTTCAAGAAAATATTCAATCGTTACAAGATGAAATCAATACATTAAAGTCACAAAATGAATTATTAACAAAGCAGATTGATGTTCATGAGAAAACAAATGAAGAAATAGCAAGATTAGCTTTAAAAGAAGCGAGTGCTTTGATAGAAAAAGCAAAAAGAAATGCTAATATGATTTTAAAAGAATCAATGGAATATGTTCGAGGATTATCAAAAGACATCGACGTATTTAAACAAGAAGCGATGGATTTTCGTATAAACGTTGTAAAAATGAGCGAAGAAATGTTAGAAACTATTGACAAATCTGAAATTTTCGGTTTAATTAGAGAAGAGGAAAATACAAAGACGGAGACAGTTTATAAAGAAGACTTATAGAGAGCTTGTGGTTGGTGGAAAACAAGTAAGAGGAATTTATAATGTATCACTCCTGAGTAGCATCCTGAAATAAGAGTAGGGAGAGCCGTTGATCGCGTTAAGATATTGAGAGCATATCATAGATATGAATAAAGGTGGTACCGCGTTAATAACGTCCTTTGATAGGACGTTTTTTTAATTGAAAAAGAAAGAGGGATAGATATGAATTATAAAGATACGCTATTGATGCCTAAAACAGAATTTGAAATGCGAGGTAATTTGCCAAAAAAAGAACCAAAGTATGTAGAAAGATGGCAAGAATCTCGTATGTATGAAAAAGTTATTCAACAAAATGAAGGAAAAGATGAGTTTATTTTCCATGATGGACCTCCTTATGCAAATGGAAATATGCATACTGGACATATGTTGAATAAAATTATTAAAGACGTTATCTGTCGTTATAAAAATTTACAAGGCTTTTATACACCATATATTCCAGGATGGGATACTCATGGTTTACCAATTGAAAATGCTATTCAAAAATTAGGTGTTAATCGTAAAGAAATGTCAACAGCTGATTTTAGAAAGAAATGCTATGAATATGCTTTAAAACAAGTCAATATTCAAAAAGAGCAATGTATTCGAGTAGGAACATTTGCTGATTATGATCATCCATATTTAACATTGTTACCTGAATTTGAGGCTAATCAAATTGATGTATTTGCTAAAATGGCAATGGATGGCTTGATTTATAAAGGATTAAAACCAGTTTATTGGTCACCATCAAGTGAATCAGCTTTAGCAGAAGCAGAAGTTGAATATCATGATGTGAAAAGTCCAACAATTTTTGTGAAATTTGCTGTTAAAGATGGAAAAGGTATTTTAGATAATGATACTAGCTTTGTTATTTGGACAACAACTCCATGGACAATTCCTGCTAACTTAGCAATCTGTTTAAATGAAAATTATACTTATGCACTTGTTCAAAGTGAAAAAGGTAAATTGATTGTTTTAGAAGAATTAGTGGATACATTATGGGATAAATTTGAATTAACTCAAAAAGATATTTTACAAAGATTTAGTGGAAAAGAATTAGAAATGATTACTTGCCAACATCCATTATATGAAGATAGAGAATCATTAGTTATTCTAGGAGATCATGTTACTGCTGATGCTGGTACTGGTTGTGTACATACAGCTCCTGGATTTGGTATGGATGACTTTATTGTTGGTCAGAAATATGGATTAGATGTTTATTGTAATGTAGATGAGCATGGTTGTATGATGGAAGATTGTGGTGAATGGTTAGCTGGTCAATATGTAGATGATGCTAATAAAACAGTCACATTAAAATTGGACGAATTAGGAGTTTTATTAAAACTTGAATTTATTACACATAGTTATCCTCATGATTGGCGTACTAAGAAACCTATTATTTTTAGAGCTACTGATCAATGGTTCTGTTCAATTGATAAGATTAGAGAAAAATTATTAAATGAAATTGATAAAGTTGAATGGATTAATGAATGGGGTCATATTCGTATTTATAATATGATTAAAGATCGTGGAGATTGGTGTATTTCTAGACAAAGAACTTGGGGAGTTCCAATTCCTATTTTCTATTGTGAAGATGGAACACCTATTATGGATGAAAAAGTATTTAAACGTATTTCTGATTTATTTAGAGAATATGGTTCTAATATTTGGTTTGAAAAGGATGAAAAATTCTTATTACCTGAAGGATATACAAATGAACATTCACCAAATGGTATCTTTAAGAAAGAAAAAGATATTATGGATGTTTGGTTTGATTCAGGATCTTCTCATACAGGATGTATGAAAGAAAGAGGATATAGATATCCAGTTGATTTATATTTTGAAGGTAGTGATCAATATCGTGGATGGTTTAACTCTTCATTGATTATTGGAACAGCTGCTCATGGAGAAGCACCATATAAAACTGTTTTATCACATGGTTTTGTTTTAGATGGTAAAGGAAACAAGATGTCTAAATCTTTAGGAAATACAGTTGATCCTATTAAGTTGATTAATCAATATGGAGCAGATATCTTAAGATTATGGGCTACTTCTGTAGCATATCAATCAGATGTGCGTATTTCTAATGATATTATGAAGCAAGTTGCAGAAAACTATCGTAAAATGAGAAATACAATGAGATTTGTATTAGGAAATTTAAGTGATTTTAAAGCAAGTGATCTTGTTGAAATTTCTGAACTTGAAGGTGTTGATCAATATATGCTTGTTGAATTAAATCAATTAATGAAAGGATATCAAGAAGCATTTGATCATTATGATTTTGCTGAAGGAAATCAATTAATCTTAAATTGTTTTACAAATACATTAAGTGCTTTTTATATGGATTTCACAAAAGATATTCTTTACATTGAAAAGAAAGATTCATTAAGAAGAAGACAGGTTCAAACAGTATTATATCATTATGCTAAAACAATGATGAAGTTGTTATCACCAGTATTAGTTTTCACTGCTGAAGAATTGCATGATCACTTCCATTGTGATGACAATAAAGCAGAATCAGTATTCTTAGAAGCAAAACCAGAATTATTTGAAATTGAGAATGCAGATGACATTAAGGCTTATTATGATCGTTTCTTAGTTTTGAGAAAAGATGTTATGAAGGCATTAGAAGATTTAAGAAATGAAAAAGTTATTAAATCTAATATGGAAGCAAAAGTTACACTTTGCTTAAAAGATGAATATAAAGATATGGCAAAATTAGATGATTCATTAAAACAATTATTTATTGTTGCTAAAGTAAAATTAGTAGATGATATTACAGGATTGAATGAATTTGACACTGCTTATATTAAGGCAGAGAAATTCAATGGAGTTCAATGTCCAAGATGTTGGAATTATTTTGATGCTGATGAAATGGATGGAGAATTATGCCATAGATGCCATGATGTGATGGCTGAATAAAAAATAGGGATGGTTAGACCATCCTTTTTTATGTAAATATGTGTCATATTTGCATCATTTTTGTTAACATATTAAAAAAACTATGTTAATATATACATATTATTTTTAAAGTAGATAAAGGAAATTAGGGAGAGAATAATGAGTAAGGAATTAAAAGGGTCGGTAATGTTATTTCTTGCAGCGTTGATATGGGGTAGTTCTTTTATTGTCATGAAAAATGCTGTAGATTTTTTAACACCAGCTGTCTTATTAACAATTAGATTTACTTTAGCATCAATTTTTTTATGTGTTTTATTCTTTAAATATATCAAAACATTTCCACATGATAAAATAAAAGGTGCTCTTTTAACAGGAGGATGTCTTTTTGTAGCATACTATGTTCAAACATGGGGATTACGATATACAACACCAGGAAAAAATGCTTTTTTAACTGGAATATATTGTGCAATTGTCCCATTTTTAGTTTGGCTTATTTATAAAAAAAGACCAGATGTTTATAATTTTATTGCTGCTATTTTATGTATAATAGGTATAGGGTTAGTTTCATTGAATGGAGATTTATCGGTTAATATAGGAGATATTTTGACATTGTGTGGTGGTTTCTTGTATGCAGTGCATATTTTGATGATTAAACATTTTTCAAAAGATGTCAATGAAGGTGCTTTTACAGCTGTTCAATTTATTGGTGGAGCTATTTTAGCATGTTTTGTTTCTCTTATTGTTGAAGATATACATATCATAACACAAATTCAACCATCTATATTTTTTCAAATCTTTTATTTAGCTTTTTTTGCTACAGCAATAACGATGGTTTGTCAAACTATAGGTCAAAAACATACAAGTGAATGTAATGCTTCACTTATTTTATCATTAGAATCTGTTTTTGGTGTTTTGTTTTCTGTTTTATTTTATGGTGAAGTCTTATCTTTACCTATTGTTCTAGGGTTTATTATTATTTTTATTGCTATTATTATTTCAGAAACAAAGCTTAGTTTTATAAAAAATAAGAAAATCACAAAGACATTGCTTGTTTTTGTTGTTTTATCTTCAACATTAACAATTCCAAATGTAAAAGCTAAAGATCAATTAACAGTAGAAGCTCCATATGCTTATGTTTATGATGTGTCTACAGATCAAGTTCTTTATACAAAAAATGCAAATAAAAAAATTTATCCAGCAAGTATGACAAAAGTTATGACTGCATTGGTTGCTTTAGATCATATGGATAATTTGGATACAGTTGTTTCTATACAAGAATACGATTTAAAAGGTTTGTGGGAAGCAGGAGCATCAGTTGCTAATTTTAAGGTTAGTGAGAAAGTAACATATTTAGATTTGTTATATGGCATTATTTTACCTTCTGGAGCAGATGCATGTCGTGCAACATCAAGAGTTTTGTTTGGCAGTGAAGAAAAAATGGTTGAAGCTATGAACAAAAAGGCAAAAGAATTAGGGTTGAAAGATACTCATTTTGTAAATTCAACTGGATTACATCATGATCAACATTATACAACTGTCCATGATATGGCTATTATTACAAAAACTGCATTAAAAAATCCTACATTTAAAAAGATTTTTACATCTCGTTCTTATCGTACACAAACAACGCAACATTATATGGCTGCTTCTATTTTAAAGGTTTATTGGAAAAGAAGAATAGGAATCAGTCATATTATAGGTTGTAAAACAGGATATACTGATAAATCAAAGTCTTGTTTGACTTGCCTGGTCAAAAGTCAAAATCAAGATATTATTTGTGTTTTTGCAAAAGAAAGTGGTAGTGATAAATATGTTTCTGATGCTAAAAAAGTGATTGACTACTATAATCAGCACTATCATCCAATGACTGTGATTAATAAAGGAGATATACTTGCAAAGATAAAAATTAAAGATGGTGTACAGGAAATATATGAAATAAAAGCTTCTCAAGATATTGCTGTATTTGTGGATAAAACAATTCAAGAAAAAGCTATTCAAACGAAATATCAAGGAGAAACAGAGTTGGTAGCACCTACTCAAAAAGATAAGCATATAGGAAAAATGCTATTGACTTATAATGATCAAAATATTAAAGAGATAGATGTTCATATGTCAAAAAGTATTGATGCCACTGATTATGCTAAATTTTGTCGTTATGTCCAAGAAAATATGGTGATGTTGATAAGTATAGCTGTTGTTATTATTGTTATTATCATGATGATTGTATTTTTCTTAAAAAAGAGAAGTCAAAGAAAAAAATTAGCATATGATAAATATAAGCAGGAAAAATTAGAGAAAATCAAAGACAAATAAAAAAGTTGCATTATGTGCAACTTTATTTATTGTCCTTTAACTCAATAATACGATCAATCCCATAACCTACTAATCTGCCAATAAATATGACAATGACTCCAACAATAGGTAAAACATAACTACCACCAAATATTGAATACCATATGATTAATGCAAAACCTATAAATAAGGCTATTGTTGTTAATAAATTCATGTATTTTGTTTCATTAAGATTTCTCATTTTTTCACCTCATTTTATATATGAACTATTATATCATCTTTCATTATTTTTTCAATACTGCTATAATAATGTAAAAAAATGAGGTGAAAATATGAAAGATGGATGTCTTTTTGATTTAGATGGAACATTAGTTGATTCATTAACAGATTTAGGATTATCTGTTAATGAAGTTTTAAAACTTCATCATTTACCTACATATGATATTTCTGTATACAATCAGTTTGTTGGAAATGGTGTAAAAAAATTGATGGAAAGAGCATTGCCAGATGACCATCAATATTTACTTGATGAATGTTTAGAAGAATTTCAAGAAATATATGAGGAACATTGTTTGGATCATACAAAACCCTATGATGGTATCAAAGAACTTATTGATGCTTTAAAAGAAGAAGGAATACAGCTAGCAGTTGTGACAAATAAACCACATCATCTTGCTATTAAAATTGTTGAATCTCTTTTTCCAAATGTTTTTACGACCATTTTGGGGCAACAAGATTTATATCCTATTAAACCTCATCCTGAATCTACCTTTATTGCTTTGATGAGTATGAAATTAAGGAAAGAGGATTGCTATTTTATAGGGGACAGTAATGTTGATATTCAAACAGGTTATCAGGCTGATATGGATACAATAGGTGTTTCTTGGGGATTTAGAGGAAGAGAAGAGTTAGAAGTAGAGGGAGCTACTTATGTGGTTGATGAACCACATGAGATTAAGGAGATTATTGATGAAAATAGGAATAAGTTCATGTCTAGTAGGAATTGATTGTACTTATAGTGGTTCAAACAATTTAGTGAGAGGTTTGCAAAAGTTGTATAAAGAAGGTAAAGCTGTGATTGCGTGTCCAGAGGTACTGGGAGGATTATCTATTCCAAGAGATCCTGCTGAAATCCAAAGTCAAAATCCATTAACTATAACAACAATTCATAATAGAGATGTGACATATGAATATCAACAAGGTGCTCAAAAGGCTCTTGATATTTTTATTGAAAATGATGTCAGTGTGGCTATTTTAAAATGGAGAAGTCCTAGTTGTGGAAATGATGGTGTTTATGATGGGAGTTTCTCGCATCATTTGATTGATGGACAAGGTGTTTTTGCACAGATGTTAGCAGAACATGGAATAAAAGTCTTTAATGAGAAGCAAATAAGTGAATTTCTAGCATATATAGGAGAGAATGATGAATATAAATCATATTTTCAAGATTAAAGAGAAATTTATTTATAAATTATCGTGATCATGATAACAATTTTTTAATGGAATAGTATATACTATTCCATTCAGACTGTTGACAAATAAAATAGTTAACAGTCTTTTCTTTTCATTTTGATCATTATGTGATAATATAATGATTGTCGTAGGTATCCACGTTCCAATTAAGCAAAATTTGTGGGC
>JAETUM010000032.1 GCA_021768625.1 Candidatus Stoquefichus sp.
CTCTCACTCGTCTCTCGCCGAGTGCTCATTTATAATATCACTTCTTCTTCCCCTTGTAAAGTCTTTTTTTATCTTTTTTTCTTTTTTTTATTTTTTCGCCTCTTTTTCAACAGAATATAAATAGATTTATTTATAATTTGTTGACTTAGAAATAGCTTCTATAAATAAAGAACGCATTTTTCCATCTTCTAAAACCTTGACTCCTTGAATCGTAGAACCTCCTGGCGAACATACGTTATCTTTAAGAATCGCTGGATGAATATTTGTTTCTAATTGCATTTTACCAGAACCAAGTATCATTTGTGATGCTAATCTATATGCCATTGCTCTTGGCATTCCCTCTTTAACTGCTCCATCGGCTAATGCTTCTATAACCATATAGATAAATGCTGGTGAACATCCACATAATGCGCCAGCCACTCCTATCAAATGTGATGGCACTATTTCTACTCTCCCAATTGATTCAAAAAGTTTTTTGGTGAATTCAAACTCATCTTTATTTAATGAATGTGTTTCCTCTAACAAACACATTCCTTCTAAAACTTGCACTGGAATATTAGGCATTACAAAAATATGTCTTGTAGAACCATCAACAATTTCTTCATACTTCTTAAAATCATAGCCTAGTACTATAGATATAATCGCCTTTCCTTTCAATTTTTCTTTAAGTGGCAATAAAACATTTTCAATAACCTGTGGTTTCACTGCAATAAATATAATTTCACTTTTCTCAACAACTTCTTGTTCATTTTTTGCAAACTCTATCCCTAAACTTTCAACCTTTTTAAGTTGGTCTAAAGAAATATCATATGCACATATACTATCTCCACTTAAAAACTCTGCCTTTATCATTCCATTAAGAATGGCACCAGCCATATTTCCCATACCAATAAACCCAATTTTTTTCATCATTATTTCCCAAAGAGTGTATACTTTCATCCACTCTGTTCCTTTCTATCTACTTAAATTGTATTATAAAGAAAAGCTAACATATTCGTTAGCTTGTCTATAATCTTCTGTTTCTTAAAAACTCTGGCAACGCATCATCATCGTCGTCATCATCATTATTTGGAATATCATAAACTGTTGGTTTAACAGCATTTATATCATGATCCATAGATTTTGCAGGAGCAACAGATTCTTCTCCTTGTTCAAAACCAGTAGCAATAACAGTAACAATAACCTGATCATCTAACTGTTCATTAATAGCTACACCTAAAACTGTATTCACATCACTTCCTACAGCTTCTCTAATAGTTGCTAGAGCAGTATTAGCATCATACAATGTGATATTGCTTCCACCAGTAACATTGACAATGGCATCTTTTGCACCTGCAATAGAAACATCTAATAATGGAGATGAAATCGCTCTTAAAGCAGCTTCCTCAGCCTTATTATCACCATCACTCATACCAATACCAATCAAAGCAGATCCTCTATCTTTCATAACTGAAGAAACATCTGCAAAGTCCAAATTGATAAATGCAGGAATAGCAATTAAATCAGTAATTGTTTGAACACCTTGTCTCAATACATTATCTGCTTCTCTAAATGCCTCACTCATTGGTCTTCTTCCAATTGCATCCAATAAGCGATCATTAGATACAACAATAATAGAATCAACATTTTCTCTTAATTCTGTCAAACCAGCTTTTGCTTGTCTTAATACTTTAGGTCCTTCAAAAGTAAATGGAGATGTTACAACCCCTACAGTTAAAGCTCCTAATTCTCTAGAAATTTTAGCGACAACTGGAGCAGCACCTGTCCCAGTTCCACCTCCCATACCAGCAGCAATAAAGACCATATTTGCTCCTGTTAATGCTTGACGAATTTCTTCTTCTGTTTCCATGGCTGCTTTTCTTCCAACCTCTGGATTACCTCCAGCACCTAATCCATGTGTTAATTCTCTTCCTAAGACAATTTTATTTTCTATATCAATACCTTTTAAAATTTGAGCATCTGTATTTGCTACATAAAACTCAACACCTTGAACTCCATCATTAGCCATTCTTGCAACAGCATTACAACCGCCACCGCCAACTCCAATAACTTTAATCTTTGCAACTTGAACAAAATCTAAATTACTATCCATATTTCCTTCCATCCTCACTTTTTATATCTTTATTCCTCATCACTGAAAAAATTCTCAATGATCTGTGTAAACGACTTTTTCTTTTGACTATCATGAATTGGTTTTGTCTTTGTCAACCCTTTAAAGCGAATACTCATTGTACTCGATATATTCGGCAAAACCAATGACGCATCTATACTTCCTAAAATTTTAGAACGTTCATTAAGATAGTACATCATACCCAAACATGAAACAAAAGACATATCTCTTGCACCTATTGTTTCAGGTCTATAAGTTCTTACAACACAATTAAGAACTTGACTGGCGATTTGATCAATCTTAGGAAGTTCTCCACCGCCACCAACAATGACTGTTTCATAACTTCTTCCATCATTAATAACATCAATCTTTGTTTTAATAACTTTCATAATATCTTCAACAGCCTCATTTAAGACTATTGATAAATCTTTTTGTGTATAATGTCTTTCTACATCTTTTCCTTTTGTTGTATGTATAATATCCTCATCACCAATATTTTGATCACAAGTTCCATATTTAACCTTATACACTTCTGCTTTATCCATAGGAATCTGCCAAGCAGCAGCTATATTTTTTGTTAAATCATAACCTCCTACTGAAGCTTGAGCAATATATTTCAAATATCCTCCCTCAAAGAAAGAAACGGTTGAAGTCTTATATCCTATATCTATTAAAATAGCACCTTCTTGAAGATAAACAGCATCAAATGCCTCTTTAGCACAAGCATATGCATCTATCGTAATATCCAAAACTTCAACACCGGCTTTTTCTACCGCAGTTATATAACTATATAATAATTTTTTCTTTGTTGTAATGACCAAAGAATCAGCTTTCAATGATGCAGACTTCATTCCAATAGGAATTTCAGTTATTGCTCTTGTATCTAATTGAAATCCAGTTGGAATAACAGAAATAATTTCTTCATCCTTTCCACGCTCAAATCGTTGAGACAATTTAAGAGCACGAACAACATCCTCACTAGTAATTTGATCAGAAGGAGAATTCACTTTTGTAATACCGTCACTTTGATAAATACGTGCATGAAAAGAAGGAATACATAACGCAACTTTTGTAATAGGTGTAGACAAAGCTTGAGAAGCATTATCTAATAATTGCTTAATTTCACTCACTACAACTGGCATGTCTTCTATTCTTCCTTTTTTTATTCCATGACTCGTTATTTTCTTAGAAAACAAAATGTTTATATTTGCACTGACAACTTCGCCAATTAACAACTTAACTGTAGCACTTCCTATATCTAATACTGCATAGATATTTTTCATACGACGTTTCTCCTTTTAAAATACTTCTACAATATCATATCATAAAATGTGAAATAAGAAAACACATAATCATGAAACAAACAATGTTTTTTTAAAAAAAATGTACCTTTTTCAAGATACATTTACTTACATTTTTTCATATAAATATGTTTACCCTCAAAACTAAAGATGCATCTATCGCTATAAGCAGTCATAAATGCTTCATAGTCAAATTTTTTTAATTGCTCTACCATGTCTTCTGTTCTTAAATAAAGAATTTTACCATTATCCATAACAAATTTTAAACGTGTCTCATCTAATTCATTAGGATCATAAACAATATCACTTGTTTGACTTTTAATTAATTCAGGTATTTGAATATATTCTTTTGCAAAAGTTTTTAAAAATTTCAAATCTTTAAACTTAAGTATACGTGGACAAGATTGTAAAGATTCAATAATATTTTTATCATTTGTTTCTACTACGCCACCTAATTCATCAATAAGATATATTTTTTTACCAATTTCACAATACGCTACTTTTTCCGCCTCTTCTATCTCAATAGTAACATGTCCTAAAAAATCAACAGAAACATTAGCACGTTTTACCATTCCTAGATCTTTCACTTCTTGAGCAACACCTTTTCTATCAATAAACAAATAAATCGTATTCTTATTTATTGAAATGTTCTCAATAATTGTTTTTTCTTTTAATTCCTCATTTCCGACAACTTTGATTGATTGTACTTTAGAATAATCACTTAAAAAATAAGCACCTATTATAGTTAATACAATTAAAACAAAAAGTATTTTGATTCTTTTCTTTAACTTCTTTTTCTTCTTTGTTTTTAAAATTTTCTTAACTTGATTTTCATCGTGCTCATTATAATAATATTCTTTTTGTGTATGTACCATAATAAACACCTACTCCCAATTAATCAAAATAACTTCTTTTTTCAATTCAACCTTAAAACGATCAAAAACTGTTTTCTCCACCAATAAAATTAATTCTAAAATATCTTTAGCACTTGCATACCCATTATTAACAATAAAATTCGAATGTTTTGGAGAAACTTGAGCTCCTCCTATTTCATATCCTCTCAATCCACATTCATCAATATACTTCCACGCTGGCTTTTCCTCAGGATTTCTAAAAACACTTCCAGCACTCGCGAAATTCCATGGTTGAGAAGCCATACGTTTTTCTTTCCTTTTATCAAGAACAGAAATAATTTCTTGTGGGTCTTTAGGATTCATGGTAAAAGTTGCTTCAATAAGAACCCAATCTTTATGTTCTTGTAAAATAGATTTACGATATCCAAAATTCATTTGTTCTTTTGTAAGTGTCATTAATTCATTCTTTTCATTCAAAACAAGAGCAGAAGTAAAAACATCAGCAAAACAATATTTATATGCTCCTGCATTCATATAAACTCCTCCACCAATAGTTCCTGGAATTCCACCCATAAATTCAAAGCCTGATAATCCTGTTTTTGCTGCAGCATATGCTAAATAAATCATACTCACACCTGCCTGAGCTTTAATCTCCAAACCATTCATAGAAACTTTATTAAAGTTTTGGCAAAGTGAAAAAATAACGCCTTCATATTCTTTATCAGAAAAAAGAAGATCTGACCCTTTACCAACAATCATATGTTTGATATTTTTCTCACGACAAAAAGCAACACCTCTTTGTAATGCTTCTGTGTCTTTAACATGTATAAAAAATCTCGCAGGTCCTCCAACCTTAAAAGTTGTATGTTTATACATAGGTTCATTTTCTAAAATATCTCCTAAATCCAAATCAACTAAATCATAAAATATTTGATCAAAGTCCATAGTTACTTCCTTCCTAATGTTTTCATCATTTCTTCATAAATTTCTTGACATGCATTTGGTTTCCCAAGTTGTCTTGCATTGGCTTTCATACTATTTAATACATCTTTATGACTTAATAAATAACGAATTTCTTTTACAAAATCATCTGCTTTCAAATCCTTTTCTAAAATCCATCTTGCTGCGTGAGCGTCAACCAATTCTTTAGCATTATACTCTTGATGATTAGCAACCACATAAGGGCTTGGAATAAGTAAAGAAGCACATCCTAATGCAGTAATTTCAGCTAAAGTCGTTGCGCCAGCACGTGAAACAATCAAATCGCAACTTGAAATAAGACTTGGCATATCTTCAATATAATTGACTAAATGTATAGATTCATTCAAATCAGATAACTCATTTTTCATACTTTCATAATAATTTTGTCCAGTTACATAAATAACATCATAGTCATCATACTGCATAATGCGCATTGCATCTTTCATCACTTGATTGACTGATGAAGATCCCAAACTTCCCATAACAATAACAACAGTTTGTCTTTCCTTTTTAATATCATAAATATCATGAATATTATAAAGCAGTTGTTGTGAAACAACACTTGCTCTAGGATTTCCTAATAAAACTGTTTTTTCTTTTGGAAATTCTTGTAAAGCCTTTTGATAACAACAAATAATTTTATCAACTCTTTTAATCAATATCTTATTTGTTAAACCAATAATAGAATTTTGTTCATGAATCATCGTTTTAATTCCCATACGTGAAGCTGCTAATACAATAGAGGCACTTGGATAACCACCAAAACCTATGACAATATCTGGTTGAAATTCTTTAAGGATCTTTTTTGATTGACTTAATGATTTTACAAAAATTAATCCATTTTTTAATTTCTGAATAGGATTTCCTACAAATCCTTTCACATGTAACCCTCTATAATCATATCCTCTTTCTGGAACAACCCTCGATTCTAAACGATCAGTCGTTCCTACAAATAAAAATTGTGCATTTTTATCTTGAGTTTTTATATATTCAACAAGAGCTAACGCTGGATAAAGATGTCCTCCAGTTCCTCCTGCACTGACTATTATTTTCATATTTTCCACTCCTTCGCCATCTATTATAACATATTATTGGCTGATTTCGAGATATTAATTAAAATTCCTATACTCATTAATGTAATTGTTAAACTTGTTCCACCATAAGACATTAATGGCAATGTAACACCTGTTACAGGGAATAATCCTACAACAACACCTAAATTAATCAAAGTTTGAATTCCTATCATAGAAATAATTCCTATCATTAATAAACTTCCAAACAAATCCTCTACATTTTGACTTACTTTTAAAACAGTTTTAAACAGACTTAAATAAAGACCAATTAATATAACTCCACCAATAAAACCATATTCTTCAGCAACAATCGCAAAAATAAAATCTGTTTGTGGTTCAGGTAAATAGAAATGCTTCTGAATACTTTTATCAAACCCTACACCTAACAAACCACCTGGTCCAATCGCATATAACGATTGAATTGCTTGGAATCCACTTCCTAATGGATCTTGAAAAGGATCTAAAAAAGATAAAATTCTTTCCATACGATATGGTGCAGATAAAATCATCAAAACAATACCAATAACACCTAAACAACCTAAAATAATAAAATAAAAGAATGGAAAAGGAGATACAATAACCATAACTACAATACTACATGCCATAACAACGCCACTTCCAAAGTCTGGCTGCAACATAATAAGTAAAAAACCTAGTCCCATAATAAATAAAAGTTTCAAACTATACTTTAGCTTTTTCATATGATAATAATTCTTTTCTATATATACAGCTGCAAAAATAATCATTCCTATTTTAAATAATTCACTTGGTTGTAAAGCAAAAAAACCAAAGTTAAACCAACTACGGCTCCCTCCTCTTACAACACCTAAGCCAGGAATAAGAACCAAAATCAACAATAAAAAACAACCAATAATAATCTGTTTATAATATTTTTTATAAACATGATAATCAATCCTAGAAGTCACATACATTGCGATTATTCCAATACAAGCAAATATTGCTTGTCGTTTAATATAATAATAAGAATCATTATATTTATAAAGTGCCCATATATGCGAAGAACTATATACATTAATCAATCCAAATATCACAATAATAAGTGTTAATATCATTATTTTTTTCGTTTTCATTATATGTCCTCCATCATAATTCAATATATGATATAAACATAGAAAAAAGACGATAAAAAAGAGATATCATTTGACATCTCCCCCCTATTTATTTTCCACTATCACCATAATTTTGAAGAACTCGTGCTGATGGATCATCGACATCACAGCCTTGCCATGATTTATTAGGCATCCAATAATCCTTAATCCACTTTGCTTGTCCAGGATAAAATTCCTCAAATATATCACGATATAGTAAAGACTCTTTTGTAAAAGGTGGACAATATGGATATTTTTCTTTCGCTTTGTCTACATCTTCATCAGTATATAAAGAATCTGCATATTCTTTAAGATAATCAACCATAGAATGTCCAACAGCATCACTAAATGCAGCCTTCTCTCTCATTAAGATCTCATCAGGTAAATAATCCAATCCTTCAAAAGCATGTCTCAATAAATATTTACCTTTTTGATAAGTGTTCATCTTTTTTTGAGGATCAATACTCATTGCATAATTCACAAAATCAATATCTGCAAAAGGAACACGTCCTTCTAAAGAGTTTGCACTAATACATCTATCAGCCCTTAACACATCATACATATAAAGTTCTTTAATTCTTTTTTGAGATTCTTTTTGAAATTCTGAAGCATTTGGTGCAAAATCAGTATACTTATATCCAAATAACTCATCTGAAACTTCACCAGTTAAAATAACCTTTAAATCAGTATTTTCATGTATATACTGACATAAAAGAAACATTCCTATACTTGCTCTAATTGTTGTAATATCCCATGTTTCTAATGTATAGATAACCTTTCTTAGACTCTTTAAAACATCATCTTTACTCATCATAACTTCTGTATGATTTGTACCTAAATAATCAGCAACTTGTCTAGCATACTTTAAATCAATAGGATCTGTTTCCATCCCAATTGCAAATGTTTGAATTGGCTTTTCATGCATACGTTGTGCAATTGCACAAACTAACGAAGAATCTAAACCACCACTTAATAAATATCCTACAGGTGCATCTGATTGTAACCTTTTTTCAACTGCTTTTTCTAATTTTATTCTTAATTGATATGCAATTGTTTCTAAATCATCTGTACAAATTGTTTTTACATCACTTAAATCATTATAACAAACAAATTGATTGTCTAAGTAATAATGTCCTGGTGGAAAAGGCATAATATCTTCACATAAGGACATCAAAGCTTTTGCTTCAGAAGCAAAACTTATTTGATGTTCTTTTTTTGTATATCCATAAAACATAGGACGAATTCCCATTGGATCTCTAGCTGCCATCGTTTGTTGTGAACTTTGATCATATAAAACAAATGCAAATTCTCCATCTAACATACGCACCATAATATCTAAACCATATTTTTTATAAAGTGGTAATAATACTTCACAATCACTTCCACTAGAAAATGAATGATCATTCTTTAAATTTTCTTTGAGTTGTGGATAATTATATATTTCTCCATTACAAACTAATATACTTTCCTGATAAACGAAAGGTTGCATTCCTTTACTTGATAAATCCATTATAGAGAGTCTATTAAATCCCCATGTCTTATGAAATGCATAACAATAATCCTTTTGATCAGGTCCTCTTCCTTCTATTTTTTTTAAAGCATCTTCAAAAAGTGTTAATTCATATTCTTGACTTCCTAAAGCTAAAAAACCACACATAATTCATCCCCCTTTTCCACAATAAAACTCGCATTATCTGCGAGTATCAGTACAATTCCATCATATTTTATAACATGGTACGGAAAATACTTCTATGAGTACTCGATACCTGTTGGCTGTAACATAGCCAAAGACGTTCTACTCTACTCGTTACCTTTCGATAGACAGCTCGAAGGTGTTCTTCATTACAAACTCAATCACTAGACTCTCACCATCTCTAGCTCGCTTTGACTTCTGTTTGTAACTACTCTCCTTGTCGTTGCTTTTATAAGATATTTATAGTATATAACTATTTTTTATTATAGTCAATAATATTTTATTATTATATTTATAAAAAGTTATTTTAACTGTGCTATATCTATAAGTGATGTAATTCCTTTTTTACGTTTTTCTAACGAATCAATTAAAGCTTTTGCCGTATCTAAAGATGTGTAAATTGGTATACCCGCTTCTACAGCAAAACGTCTAATTAAGAAACCATCCTTTAAACGATTATTTCTTGTAGGAATATCAATAACCAAATCTACAGTATCAGTTAACATTAAATCAAACAAAGTATTCTTTTGAGCATCTATTCTATTCACCAAATGTGCTGGAACATCATGTTCTATTAAATAACGATATGTTCCTTCTGTTGAATAAATATCATAACCATACATATAATATTGCTTCGCAATAGGTAAAAATTCTTCTTTTGAACTATCTTTAATAGTACAAATTATATTCTTTTTCTTTGGTAACTGAATTCCAGTTCCCATAAAAGCTTTATAAATAGCTTCATCAAAGTTCTTAGAAATACCTAGAACTTCTCCTGTAGACTTCATCTCAGGACCTAAAGAAATCTCTGCTCCCTTAATTTTTTCAAAAGAAAAGACAGGCATTTTAACAGCAATTGTTTCTTTTTCTGGAACCAAGCCATATGTATATCCTTGTTCTTCAATAGAATGTCCCATAATCACTTTTGTTGCTACATCAACAATAGGAATATCTGTTACTTTAGAAATATAAGGAATTGTTCTTGAAGATCTTGGGTTGACTTCTATTACATAAACTTGATCTTCATAAACAATAAATTGAATATTAATTAATCCAATAACATGCAAAGCCTTTGCTAATCTTTCAGTATAATCTACAATAATATCTTTTATCTCTTGTTTTATTTTTTGTGGTGGATAAACAGAAATACTATCTCCTGAATGAACTCCAGCACGCTCAATATGTTCCATAATACCTGGAATGAGAATTCCTTGTTGATCACAGACTGCATCAACTTCAACTTCTTTTCCAGATAAATATTTATCGATTAATATTGGATGCTCTTGATATTGCTTATTAATAATTTTCATATACTTTTTAATATCACCATCATTTAATGCAATTTCCATACCTGCTCCACCTAATACATATGATGGTCTCACAAGAACAGGATAGCCCAATTTATGTGCTACATCAATAGCTTCTTGAGTTGTAAATACTGTTGCTCCTTTTGGTCTATCAATATGGCATTTTTCTAAAATTTCATCAAATCTTTCACGATCTTCAGCAGCATCAACATCATCAGCATCTGTTCCTAATATTTGAACACCCATATCAGTTAATGCTTGTGTTAATTTAATAGCTGTTTGTCCACCAAATTGAACAATAGCCCCATCTGGTTTTTCTCTATCAACAATACTTTCTACATCTTCTGGTGTTAATGGTTCAAAATAAAGACGATCAGCAATATCAAAATCTGTTGAAACAGTTTCTGGATTATTATTGACAATAATTGTATCGTATCCTGCTTCCTTCAATGCCCATACACAATGAACAGAACAATAATCAAACTCTATTCCTTGACCTATTCTAATTGGTCCTGATCCTAATACCATAATTTTCTTTTTTTGATTTTGTGGTTGTACTTCATTAACGCCACCATGAATAGAATAATAATAAGGTGTTGTTGCATCAAATTCAGCTGCACAAGTATCCACTATTTTATAAACTGCCCTTATATCATTATCTATTCTCATTTGATGAATTTTTTCTTTTGTTTGATTTGTTAATTTTGCAATAACCGAATCAGGAAATTGTAATCTTTTTGCTTTTTTAAGAAGATTAATTGTTAAGTCTTCATTTATCAATCTTTCTTCCATTTCTATTAAATTTTTTATTTTATCAATAAACCAAACATCTATTTTTGTAATATGATGAATATCTTCTTCATTCATTCCCTTTCTTAAAGCTTCTGCTATAACAAAAATACGATGATCATCAACATTTTCTAATTGTTGTTTTAACTCTTCAATGGATTGATAAGACAACTCATCAAGATATAAATAATCTATATTTTGTTCAAGTGAACGTAATGCTTTCATTAAAGCACCTTCAAAATTATTGCAAATAGCCATAACTTCTCCTGTTGCTTTCATTTGTGTACCAAGTTCTCTAGATGCGTTCACAAACTTGTCAAATGGCCATTTAGGAATCTTACAAACAACATAATCTAATGTTGGTTCAAATGAAGCATATGTCTTTCCTGTAACAGCATTCTTAATTTCATCAAGGGTGTACCCAAGAGCAATTTTTGCTGCTAGTTTAGCAATCGGATATCCTGTGGCTTTTGATGCAAGTGCTGATGAACGAGAGACACGTGGATTAACCTCAATAACACAATATTCAAAGCTGTAAGGATTTAATGCATATTGTACATTGCATCCTCCCTCAATATTTAATGCTGAAATAATATTTAAAGCTGATAATCTTAACATTTGATACTCTTTATCAGATAAAGTTTGTGATGGTGCAACAACAATACTATCTCCAGTATGGACACCTACGGGATCCAAGTTTTCCATATTACATACAGTAATACAGTTTCCAGCACTATCCCTCATCACTTCATATTCGATTTCTTTCCATCCAGCAATACATCTTTCAATTAAACATTGTCTCACACGAGATAAACGCAATCCATTTGAACAAATATCATGAAGCTCTTCTTCATTATGTGCTATTCCTCCACCAGTTCCACCTAAAGTATATGCTGGTCTAACAACAACTGGATACCCTATCTTTTGTGCAAACTCTATAGCATCATCAACATGATTGACAACAATAGATGCTGCACATGGCTCCCCTATACTTTCCATTAATGTTTTAAATTCTAATCTATCTTCAGCAAGCTTAATCGTTTTTGTGCTTGTTCCAATAGTACGTACATGATGTTCATCTAAAAAACCTTCATCTGCTAATGCCATTGCTATATTCAAAGCGTTTTGTCCACCTAATGTTGGTAGGATACTATCTGGTCTTTCTTTTTGAATCAGTTTTTTAACAACAGGAACTGTTAAAGGTTCAATATAAACTTTATCTGCAATATCTTTATCAGTCATAATTGTTGCAGGATTAGAATTGATAAGAACAACTTCAACACCTTCTTCTTTCAAAGCTCGACATGCTTGTGTTCCTGCATAATCAAATTCAGCCGCTTGTCCAATAATAATAGGTCCAGACCCTATGACCAATACTTTTTTTATACTTAAATCTTTTGCCATATTATTTTCCCTCCATCATCTTTTCAAACTCATCAAATAGTTTTTCAGTATCTAATGGTCCTGCACATGCTTCAGGATGAAATTGTACAGTTTTTATATTTTTATGAATATATTGTAATCCTTCTATTGTTTGATCATTAACATTGACAAACCAAGGTTTAGCGACATCTTTATCAATAGATTCTTCATCAATAACAAAATTATGATTTTGAGTTGAAATATAAACATGACCATTATTCATATCTTTAACGGGATGATTTGAACCATGATGCCCATATTTCAATTTTTTCGTTTGAAAACCATGCGCTAAAGCCATTAATTGATGACCCAAACAAATAGCAAATATAGGTAACCCGCTATCCGCTAACTTCTTCATTTCTTGAATAATTTCAATATTTTCAGATGGATCCCCTGGTCCATTTGATAACATAATCCCATCATAATGTCCTTCAAGAATAACACTTGCTGGTGTAAATGCTGGATAAATTGTGACTTCTATTCCCCTATCTGCTAAACATCTCGCAATACTCTTCTTTGCTCCAAAATCATATAACGCAACCTTCTTATCACCTTTACCAATTGTATAAGGTTTTAAACAAGTTGTTTTTTCAACAACATCCTGCACACGATATGATTTTATTTTCTTTAATACATCTGTTAAATCTTTATAACAGGTTGTTGTGATCATACCGTTCATACACCCTTTATTTCTTAATACTTTTGTCAAATATCTTGTATCAATTCCCTGAATACATGGAATATTATGTTCAATTAAATAATCTTTTAAATCCTTATTTTTTCTAAAATGACTTCCTAATCTTGCCAACTCATTGACAATAAAACCTTTAACATATGGTTGAGAAGATTCTTGATCTTCATAACATATTCCATAATTTCCAATTAATGGATATGTCATCACAACAGATTGTCCTGCATATGAAGGATCAGTTAACACCTCAACATAACCTGTCATAGAAGTATTAAAAACAAATTCACTCATCGTTTCCACATCAGCGCCTACACTTTCACCTTCAAATACACTTCCATCTTCCAAAATCAAATAGCCTTTCATAAAATACCCCCTTACATGAAAAAACATATCATAGAATATGATATGTTATAAAATCTAAAGAACATAAAAGTGAGATAGATGTACTTGTTTTCTTTTGCATCATAACTTTTAACATCGCCCTCACCCTTTCTGTTTTTCATAGTATATTACATATATGATAATTTTTCAATAATAATTATAATTTTTTATTATTGTATTGTAAATATTTTATTATACTAAGTGAATTATACAACTTATTCATTACAAATTTGAATATCCCATCAAATCTGTATCTATAACCTTAGCAACCTCTCTCCCTTCTTTGATTGCCCAAACAACCAAAGATTGTCCTCTTCTCATATCTCCAGCAACATAAATCTTATCAACATTTGTATGATAGTCTTTATCAGCAACATTCCCCTTCTTTGTTACATTAACACCAAATGCTTTTGTGACTTGATTTTCAGCACCAATAAAACCTGCAGCAATAAGAACAATATCTACATCTATGATCTTTTCACTACCTTCTACTGGTTGCATTTTTACTATTCCGTTTTCATTTTTTGATTCAAGAGAAATAAGAACGACTTGTTTAACTTGACCATTTTTATCCTTTATAAACTCTTTCACTGTTGTTTGATAAAGACGAGGATCTTGTCCAAAAACAGCAATAGCCTCTTTTTGTCCATAGTCTGTCTTCTTTATACGAGGCCATTCTGGCCATGGATTTGTATCTAATCGTTGAGATGGTAATTCTGGCATCATTTCTAATTGAATCACAGATTGACATCCAAGACGAATAGCTGAAGCAACACAATCATTTCCTGTATCACCACCACCAATAACAAGAACCTTTTTATCTTTGGTATCTATATAATTCTTATCTTTCAACTGACTATTTAACAATGATTTTGTAATACCAGTTAAATAATCAACAGCAAAGTGAATACCTTTGGCATCTCTTCCAGGAGCATGAATATCTCTTGGCATTCTAGAACCACATGCTAAAACAACACAATCATATTCCTTTAATAATGCATTGGCTTGCTTCTTATTTTCAATTCCTGAGTTAACTTTAAAAACAATCCCCTCTTTTTCCATAAGTTCAACTCTTCTATTAATAACCTCTTTTTCAAGTTTCATATTAGGAATACCATACATTAATAGACCACCTATACGATCATCTCTTTCATAAACAGTGACATGATACCCTCTCTTATTCAATTGATCTGCTGCAGCAAGTCCTGCTGGACCAGATCCAATAATAGCAATTTTTTTATCAATTCTATGCTGTGGTATATGTGGTTGTATCCATCCAGATTGATAAGCTGTTTCAATAATTCCATATTCATTTTCTCGCACGGTTACAGCATCACCATGAAGTCCACATGTACATGCAGCCTCACAAAGTGCTGGACATACACGTGATGTAAATTCAGGAAAATTATTTGTTTTTAACAATCGTTTAAGAGCAGCTTGATAATTCTCATGAAATATTAAATCATTCCATTCTGGTATTAAGTTATTTAATGGACATCCTGAAACAACACCATCTATCATTTGACCATTTTGACAAAAAGGAACACCACAATCCATACATCTTGCTCCCTGACAAGATTGTTGTTTTTGTGATAATGGTTTATGAAATTCATGAAAATCTTGAATACGTTCAAGTGGGTCTATTTCTTGACTCACTTGTCGATCTATTTCTAAAAAACCTGTTGCTTTTCCCATATCCTACATCCCTTTCTTAAAAGCATTAAATGCTTCTACTTTTGCTTGATCATTTGTTAATCCCTGTTGTTCAAATGAACTAATTAATGACATCATATGTTTATAATCATGCGGAACAACTTTTTTAAAATGAATAATTTCATTATCAAAATCATCTAAAATTCTTTTTGCAACTGTTGAATTTGTATGTTCATAGTGTTTCTTTATCATATCTTTAAGTTGTTCTTCATCATAACGTGATTGAACATCTGTATATTCCACAAGTTCTTTATTCACATGTGAATAGAACGTATTTTCTGGATCATAAACATAAGCAATTCCTCCAGACATACCAGCTGCAAAGTTTCTTCCTGTTGGTCCTAAAACAACAACCAAACCTCCAGTCATATATTCAAGTCCGTGATCTCCCACACCTTCAACAACAGCTGTCGCTCCAGAATTACGCACTGCAAAACGTTCACCTGCAACCCCATTAATATAAGCTTCTCCAGATGTTGCTCCATATAAAGCAACATTTCCAATAATAATATTTTCTTCTGGTTTAATAAGAGATTCTTTTGGTGGTACAATAACTAATTTTCCACCTGATAATCCTTTTCCAAAATAATCATTACTATCACCATAAATTTTTAATGTTAAACCTTTAGGAATAAATGCTCCAAAAGATTGCCCACCTGAACCATAACAATTCATGATATAAGTATCATCACAAAGAGTTGCTCCATATTTTTGAGTAATTTGTGAGCCAAACAAAGTTCCAAATGATCTATCAATGTTTGTTATTTGAATATTTAATGTCTTTGACTCTTTTCTTTCTAATGCATTTTTTAATTCTTTATATAAAACTGTTGTATCTTTGACTTCATCTAATTTAAAATCATATGAATGGTTAGGTTGGAAATAAACATTTGTATTCAATCCATTAGGGACTTCAATCATTTTTGATAAATCAACATTATATTGACAATCAGGCTTCATCTCTAATACATCAACACGTCCTACCATTTCATTAATTGTTCTAAATCCAAGTTCAGCCATATATTCTCTTAATTCTTGAGCAATAAATCTCATAAAATTTTCAACATATTCAGGTTTTCCCTGAAATCTTTTTCGCAAAATTGGATTTTGTGTTGCTACACCTACTGGACATGTATCCAAATGACAAACCCTCATCATAACACATCCCATAGTTACTAATGGAGCTGTCGCAAATCCATATTCTTCTGCACCTAATAAAGTCGCTATAGCAAGATCTCTTCCTGTCATTAATTTTCCATCTGTTTCTATAACAACACGATCTCTTAAGTCATTCATAATTAATGTTTGATGAGCTTCAGCCAATCCTAACTCCCAAGGAAGTCCAGCATTGTAAACTGAATTTTTAGGAGCTGCACCTGTTCCCCCATCATATCCAGATATTAAGATAACTCCTGCACCTGCTTTAGCCACACCTGCTGCAACTGTTCCAACACCCGCTTCAGAAACAAGTTTAACAGATATTCTGGCATCTTTATTAGCATTTTTTAAATCATAAATCAATTGTGCTAAATCTTCTATCGAATAAATATCATGATGTGGTGGTGGTGAAATCAATCCTACTCCTGGTGTAGAATGTCTTGTCTTTGCTATCCATGGATAAACTTTACCTCCTGGCAAATGTCCACCCTCTCCAGGTTTTGCACCTTGTGCCATCTTAATTTGTATTTCTTGAGCACTACATAAATATTCACTTGTGACTCCAAAACGGCCTGAAGCGACTTGCTTAATTGCTGAACATTGACTATCTCCATTTTCTAAAGAATGAAATCTCTCTTGGTCTTCTCCACCTTCACCACTATTTGATTTAGCATGTAATCTATTCATCGCTATAGCCATTGTCTCATGTGCTTCTTTGGAAATAGACCCATATGACATTGCTCCCGTTTTAAATCTTTTCACAATAGAATCAACAGATTCAACTTCGTCAATAGAAATAGCTTTTCTTTTCTTAAATTGTAATAATCCTCTTAGATGAAGATGAGCACTTTCTTCATCTATCATTTGTGTATATTCCTTAAATAATTGATAATCTCCTAAACGTGTTGCCTGTTGTAATTTATGAATAGTTGCAGGATTATATAAATGTTCTTCTTTTCCTGAGCGTTCTTTATGATCCCCTGCACTTTCCAAAGTTACATCTACATCCAAACCCAATGGATCATAGACTTTATCATGACGATACTCTACATCCTTTTCTATATCTTTAATTGTTTTCCCTTCGATTCTACTTACTGTATGAGGGAAATATTTATCAACAACTTCACTTGATAACCCAATAACTTCAAAATTCTGAGAACCTCTATATGATTGAATTGTGCTAATTCCCATTTTTGATGCTATTTTAACAATTCCATGTAATATACCATCATTATAATCATTAACTGCTGCATAATAATCTTTGTCTAACAGACCTTGGTCTATTAAATCAAAAATAGTATCTTGAGCTAAATATCCATTTACAGCACTTGCTCCATAGCCTAATAAAGTCGCATAATGATGAACTTCTCGAGGTTCTGCTGACTCTAAAATAAGTGCTAAACTATTTCTTTTTTTAGTACGTACCAAATAAGAATTGACTGCACCTACAGCAAGTAATGATGGAATAGGTAAATGATTATCATCAACTGATCTATCTGTTAAAATAACAATATTACAACCATCATGATAAACTTTATCAACCTCTACAAAGACTCTATCAATGGCTTTTTCTAATGATGTATTTTTAATATATGTGATATCTACTACACCAACTTTAAAACCTTCTTTTTTAACATTTTTTATTTTTAAAATATCTGTATTACTTAAAATAGGATGATTAATTTTTAATAACTGACAATTTTCTGGTTTATCTTCTAACATATTTCCATCCCTACCAATACAGATACTTGTTGAAGTAATAATTTCTTCTCTAATAGCATCAATAGGTGGATTTGTCACTTGTGCAAACAATTGTTTAAAATAAGAAAATAATAAAGGATGTCTTTGTGATAAGACTGCTATTGGCGTATCATTCCCCATAGCTACTATTTCTTCATTTCCTGTTAAAGCTAACTTCTTAATATAATTAGTATCTTCATAGCTATATCCATGAATCATTTGTAATCTTGTTAAATCATCACCTGTATATCTTTCAACTCTCATATTAGGAATACGAATATCTTTGAGTTGAAGTAAATGACTTTCCAACCATTCTCCATATGGTTGTTTTGTTGCATACATTTCTTTTAAATCATCATCTTTGATTAATTGACCTTTTAAAGTATCAACCAATAACATCTTTCCTGGTCTTAATCTTTCTTTTAATACAATCTGATCTGCAGGAATATCTAATGCTCCTACTTCAGATGAAAGAATTAAATAATTATCTTTTGTAATGTAGTATCGAGATGGTCTTAATCCATTTCTATCTAATACAGCTCCCATAACTTCTCCATCACTAAATAAAATAGAAGCTGGTCCATCCCATGGTTCCATCAATGTGGCATTATATTCATAGAAATCTTTTTTTGCTTGAGACATACTTTTATCATTTTCATATGGTTCTGGTATACACATCATAACTGCTCTAGGTAATTCCACACCAGACATAACTAAGAATTCTAAAGTATTATCTAACATAGCTGAGTCAGAACCATTAACATCAACAACTGGATAAACTTTTCTTGTATCAATTTTATCTGTATACATATTTTCTTCTCGACACAACATATTGTTTGCATTGCCTTTAATTGTATTTATTTCTCCATTATGCACAATAAAACGATTAGGATGTGCTCGGCGCCAAGATGGCATTGTATTTGTAGAAAAACGTGAATGAACAAGAGCTATTGCACTTTTATAATCTTCATCTTGCAAATCTTTAAAGAATAGTCTTAATTGTTGAACCAAAAACATCCCTTTATAAACAATTGTACGACTAGATAAAGAACATATATACGTATCTTCAAATTGACTCTGTTCAAAGATTCGCCTTGCTTGATATAATTTTCTGTCAAAATCTAATCCCTTTTCTATATCTTGAGACTTTCCTATAAATGCCTGACAAATATATGGCATTGCATCCATTGCCTTTTTACCTAAAACCTTAGGAAATGTTGGAACTTCTCTCCATCCTAAAAATGTCATATTTTCTTTTTTAATAATTGTTTCAAACATTTTTTTAATACGTGCTCGCACCTTTTCATCTTGTGGCATAAAAAACATACCCACACCAAATTCCCCTTCACCAGGTAAAGAAAATGCTGTAACATTTTTTTTGAAATAGCGATATGGAATTTGAGTTAAAATACCAACCCCATCTCCTGTTTCACCAGTTGCATCTTTACCAGCACGATGCTCTAATTGTTCAACAATTTTTAATGCCTGACTTACAGTACGATGTGTTTTTAATCCTTTAATATTGACAACAGCTCCAATTCCACAATTATCATGTTCAAAAGATTGATCATATAAACCTAACTTCTGTTGTTTATTCATTATAAAATCCCCCTATATTTTCCTTCTTAATAAAAAAGAGACAAATGTCTCTATAGACAACTATTATATGAACGGGGAATATAAGAACTTATATAGAGGATAAAAGCATCTATTATTCCCCGCCATTATAATTTTAAATACCAAATAATAAATCTACATATGTTGGAATTGGCCAATAAGCATCATCAACAATTTCTTCTATTTCATCAACTGTCTCTCTTAATGACTGCATTGTTTGGAATACATCATCACGCCACATACTTGCTACTTCAAACACATCTGCATCACTATTTTGAGCTCTTGAAACATTCTTTTCTAATAAATTTAACTTTTCTTTCATTTCACTCAATAATATTGATAACTGATGAGCGTCATCCTTTAAAAATGGAGCAGCAATACCAGCTGATTGTGTTGCTGAAACTTCTTGAGAAACCTTTTCAAGATAATGACATGCTGCAGGATATAACTGTGTCTTTGCCATTTTAATAGCTGTTAAAGCTTCTACTTGAATAACTTTCATATAGTTTTCTAATAAAATTTCATAACGTGAATTTAACTCAACGCTAGAATAAATACCAAGTTTATCTAACATATCAATATATTTTTGATTTTTCAAACACTTAAGTGCATCAACTGTATTTTTATGATTTGGAAGTCCACGTTTTTCTGCTTCTTTTTCCCATTCTGCAGAATATCCATCACCGTTAAAAATAATACGTTTATGTTCTGAAATAAACTCTTTCACAACTTCTTCAAAAGGCTTTCCTGCCTCGATAGCATCTGCCATTTCAGTCATTTCTTGTGCTAACATAGCATTTAAAATTGTATTTGGACCTGCAACAGATTGTGATGAACCAACTGCACGGAATTCAAATTTATTACCTGTAAATGCGAATGGTGATGTCCTGTTTCTATCAGTATTATCTTTAGAGAATGTAGGTACTACAGATACCCCAGTCTCAAATCTCACTTTTTCTTCTTTATCAACCTTTTTACCAGTACAAATTTCTTCCACTAACGCATCTAACTCTTCCCCTAAAAACATAGAGATAATAGCTGGTGGAGCTTCATTTGCTCCTAATCTATGATCATTTCCAGCTGAAGCAATAGACATACGTAATAATTCTGCGTATTCATCAACTGCTTTAATTGTACAAGCTAATGTTGCTAAAAATGGTTTGTTTTCAATTGGATTTTTACCTGGATTGAATAAGTTAATTCCAGTATTTGTTGTCACAGACCAGTTATTGTGTTTTCCAGAACCGTTAATTCCTGCAAATGGTTTTTCATGTAATAAACATCTTAAACCATGCTTTTTAGCAATATCTTGTGCTAATTGCATCAATAAATGGTTATTATCAGTTGTAATATTCACTTGAGAATAAACACAAGCAACTTCATGCTGTGCAGGAGCAACTTCATTATGTTTTGTTTTTGATGGAATACCATATTTCCATAACTCATTATCTAAATCTTTCATGAAAGCTGCAACTTTACGTTTAATAGAACCAAAATAATGATCTTCTAGTTCTTGACCTTTTGGTGCTTTAGCGCCAAATAAAGTTCGTCCAGTTAATTTTAAATCCATACGTTTTTGATAATATTGATCATCAACTAAAAAATATTCTTGTTCAGCACCAACTGAAGCAGTTACACTTGCAACCCCCTCTACTCCAATCAAAGGCATTAAACGACAAGCAGCATTACTCAATGCATCACTAGATCTTAATAATGGTGTTTTCTTATCCAATGCTTCTCCTGTATACGAGCAAAATAGTGTTGGTATATATAAAGTACCATCTTTGACAAATGCAGGTGAAGTACAATCCCATGCCGTATATCCTCTTGCTTCAAATGTAGCACGCAATCCTCCAGAAGGGAACGATGAAGCATCTGGTTCACCTTTTCTTAAAGTTTTTCCACTAAATTCTAAAACTGCCTTAGATCCTTCAGGTTCTAAAAAAGCATCATGCTTTTCAGCAGTTAACCCTGTCATTGGTGTAAACCAATGTGTAAAATGAGTTGCACCATGTTCTACAGCCCAAATTTTCATAGCATTAGCAATAACGGTTGCACATTCTTTTGATAATTCTTCTCCTTTATCCAATGATTCGTGAAAAGCTTTATAAATTGATTTAGGTATCCTTTCCTTCATCACATCATCAGTAAAAGCCATACATCCATAATCATCAACTAATTTATTGAATTCCATAACATATCCCCCTTAGTAGGTATTAGCATACCTCTTCTTCATGAAACCATTATATAGATATTATTTTATAATGTCAATAGTTTTTTATTATGTTAATAATTATTTATCCAATTATATTAACAAAAAAGGAAATATCTAAGTATTTCCTAATCTTTTATCATCCTTTTACTATTCAAATAAGTAATCATCATATATCCACCATAAATAAAAATAATAAATATAGCAGTTAAAAATATAGAAGTCATTAATTTTTCATCACCAAATGTTGTTAAAATATAACCACAAAACTTAATCCCAAAAAAAGAATGAATAAGTGCCAATATTAATGGTGCAATAAAAAACAATCCAATTTGAATAAACAATGCTTTGTTTAACATATGTTCATCTACACCAATTTTTCTTAACATATGATATCTTTCCTTATTATCAACACTTTCACCTAATTGTTTAAGTGCCAATATTGTTGCTCCAGAAATAAGAAAAATGATACCTAAATAAATAGCAATAAAAGTTACCATTGCCCCTAAACCAATACTACTTTCATATAAAGTAAGTTTTGATACACCTTCTATATTTGTCTGATGATTTATTTGATTAATTTTTTCTTCAATCTTTCTCTTTTCATCTTTATCATTTGCATTATAATTAGCAATCATAACACTTTGCTGTCTTATACTCTCATTAACTGCATCATCAGGAACAATGATAATACCAGTATTCATATGATTTGATGCTATAATCATATATCCTTCTCGACAAACATTATATTTTGGATAATAAGTTTTTCCCAACAATGATATAGGAACATTTGCTTCTAAAGCAACATTTCTAATAGATGACATACCTTCAAAATCAGCGATAATCATATATTGTTGGTTATTGAGTGTATATGTTGGTAATCCATAAAGTTTAGCTACCTTATTATAATCACTTAAACGGACAATTTTTTCTGCATCATCAAAACGTAAATATGGATATTGTTTGTGTATTTGCTGATAAGTAGACCCTAATGTATCTTTAATAGTTAAATCGTTTGTTGCATAATTATTATACATCAAAACTTCTTTAAAGTTTTGATCAATAGAAAAACCAACCTTTTCCAATGTTTCTCTTATATCTAAATGAGAATATTCTATTTCTTTGCTTGTATATTCTTTCCCATTTGCTTTTTTTCCTGATAAATCCCAATTCTTATATAAGCAAACATCTACTGGTGTCATCTCCTTTAATTCGGCTGATGTCGCATTTTTTATAGAAATACCACTAGATAAAATACATATTGTCATAAACAACATTAAACAAATAATACTCATAGAAAAAACAGTTGTATTCATCTGACTGCTAAATTGTCTCATAACAAAAGTATTGAGATTTTTAAAATAGAAAGATTTTTTTAACATAAAGACTTTTAAAACAAAGCCAGAGACAGAGTAAAAAATCATAAATGTTGCTATAATACCAAGGCTTATAGGAGCAAGAATCTTATCTGCTGTATTTAAAAATGATATACCAGCTGTCACAAGATAATATGCATAACCTAATATAATGCTTGCAACAATAAAAGTAAAAATAGATAACCAGAGACTTCTTTCCTTTATTGTTTGATTTCTTCTATGACTTGTCAAAAGATCTATCAATTCTTGTTTTCCAATAAAAAAAACATTAAAAATCATAACAATAAAATAAATAATTGTGAAATAAAGGATTGTTTTCATCATAGCTGAATGAGAAAAAACAAATTCAAACTTTGTCATATCAGCCTCAAACATACCTGCTACAAAAACACTCATAACCTGCGATAAAGCAATACCTGCCATTAATCCTACAATCAAAGATATGAATCCAATAAAAAGTGTTTCACATAAAATAATAGATGAAATTTGTCTTTTACCCATACCTAGTGTCATATAAATAGCAAATTCTTTATTTCTTCTTTTCATTAAAAAGCGACTAGCGTATATAATTAAAAACGCCAATATAAATGAAACAAATACACTTACACCTGATAATATACTAATCATTAATCGAATAATTTCTTTTGTTGAAGCAGAAATATTCATCATAACAGTTTGACTTTCAATAGAATTAAACATATAAAACATAGCAATTCCTAATACTAATGTAAAAAAGTAAATTGTATAGTCTTTAAAACTACGTTGAATATTCCTTAAAGAGAGCTTTATAAACATTTTACTCCCCTCCTAACAAAGTCATCACATCAATAATTTTTTCATAAAAAGCTTTTCTATGACAGTCTCCACGATAAATCTCATTAAAAATTTGACCATCTTTAATAAAGACAACTCTTGAAGCATAACTCGCACTTAAAACATCATGTGTTACCATTAAAATAGTTGTTTCTAAATCTTCATTAAGATGTTTAAAACTATCTAACAACATCTGTGATGAATGTGAATCTAATGCTCCTGTGGGTTCGTCTGCTAAAATCATTTTTGGATTTGTAATTAAAGCACGAACTGAGGCGACTCTTTGCTTTTGTCCACCTGACATTTGATATGGAAATTTGTTCAAAACATCTTGAATACGAAGATCTCTTGCTAGAGCTTGAATACGTCTATCTATCTTCTTATGAGAAACACCTTGAATAGACAAAGCTAAAGCAATATTTTCATATGCAGTCAGTGTATCCAAAAGATTAAAATCTTGAAAAATAAATCCTAATTCTTCTCTACGAAAACGATTTAATTCATTTCCTTTTAATTTCGTAATATCCGTATCTCCCACATAAATATGTCCACTTGTTACTCTATCTATTGTTGATACACAATTCAATAACGTTGTTTTTCCACTTCCACTTGCTCCCATAATAGCAACAAATTCACCTTTATAGACATCTAATGAAAGTTGACTTAAGGCTTTCGTTAAGTTCGACTTGTTTCCATAATACTTCTCTATATTTTGGATTTTTAAAATTGGTTCCATATAACCTTCCTCCTTACAATTTCATTATCTTAGAAACAAGCTTTTTTAACCATCGATTCAGCTTACAAAACCTTACAATATTGAAATATTATTTTATCACATCATAATAATGATCATTATAAAACACGATCATTACTTTTGTATACTTATGTAATTGTGATTCAATAGAAATATGATGCCCTAATTGTTGACATAATTTTTTACATATATAAAGTCCCATACCTGTTGACTTTTTCTGTATACGTCCATTGTTTCCAGTAAACGATTTATCAAATACTCTTGGTAAGTCTGATTCTTGTATCCCTATCCCATTATCCTGAATAGAAAGAATGACTTGATAATCTTTCTTTATAGCAGATATTTCTATAATTAATTGATGTTCCTGAGTATATTGGAAACTATTATTTAAAATTTGATTAAGAATAAATTCTAACCATTTTGAGTCTGTATAAACATATTCATCTAAATCTTTTAAAACAACTTTAACTTTATGATAAATAAAGTAATCTTTATTTTTCTTAATCACATTTTTAATCATTTGTGATAATAGTGTTGATTTAATGAGATAGTCTTTTTGTGCACTTTGACTTCTTACATAATATAAAACTTGATCAACTTGATTTTCTAATTTATGAACTTGTTCTAAAATCAATGGTTTTGATTGTAATTGATGATTATAAATAGCCAAGTTCAAATGAGATAAAGGAATCTTAACTTCATGTATCCACATTTCCACATAATCTTTAAATTCGTCAACAGATGATTGTAATTCATTTATCTTTTCTATCATTGATTTATTGATTTCATAGAGTGAATGATACAATATTTGTCCCTCTAAAAAAGAAGGCTCTTTTACGACTTCACAGATCAAAAACTTTTGATCTAATTCATCCAATAAAGAATAGAATCGTGAGTAAAAGGCTTTTCTTCGATAAAAATCATAAAGAAAAATAAAAAATGAAAATGTTAATATAATACCTAAAATAAAAACAATAAAGGCTTGACTTATATGCCAAAATGTCATAATAACATAAATGAGAATACACATAAAAGAAAATAACATTAATGAAAATCCTTGATCTTTAATATATGTTTTTATACTCATAATAAAATATACCCCAATCCTTTTCGTGTTTCAATAGCTTCACCATAGCCAAAATACTTTAGCTTTTGTCGTAAACGACTTATATTAACAGTTAACGTATTATCATCAACAAACTCTTCACTATCCCATAAATCCATAATAATCTCTTCTCTACTAACAATCTTTCCTTGATGCATAATCATATATTTAAAAATAAGCATTTCATTTTTTGTTAAAATTAAAGAATCATCTTTACATTTTAATAATCCTCTTTCTGGAATTAAAATTAAATCATGATAAGAATAAGATATGATTTGAGGATAGACACGACGTAAAATAGCCTCTATTCGTAGTAACAATAAGGTGGGATTATATGGTTTACAAATATAATCATCTGCTCCAAAGCTAATACTTAAAACTTCATCATTTTCATTATTTAAACTTGTTAACATAATGATAGGAATTTGTGTTTCTTTTCTTAATTCTCTTAAAAGTAATTCTCCATTCATGTAAGGAATACAAATGTCTAAAAGAATTAAATCTGGATTCACTTTTAATATTTCCTCTTTTGCGTGTTCAAAATCTTCTAAAACCATTCCTAAATATCCTGCATTATCTAATAAAAACTTAAGTTCATGACATAATGCATAATCGTCTTCTACAATCATTATTTTTCTCATCTTTATTCACCATCCTTATTATAAACTATTTTATACATCATATGACCTTACATTTTTGTAAGAAAAAAAGAAGATAAATATCTTCTTATAATTGATTAACAATATCTTTAAAAATACGTCCTCTTTCTTCATAACCACTGAATTCATCATAAGAACTTGTAGATGGAGAAAGTAAAACAATATCACCATTTTTTGCCAATTCACTTGCTTTTATAATAGCATCTTTCATATGATCAACAACATAAGTATGAGGACATTTCATATCCCTAGCAAAACGTTCTTTTGCTTCACCAAAACAAATCAATGTTGAAATACAATCTTGATAAGTTGACATTTCTGATAAATCAAGTCCTTTCTCATGACCTCCCATTAAAAGGATTACAGGTTTATCAAAAGCTTTTAAAGCAATAATAGCTGCGTCAGTATTTGTTGCTTTAGAATCATTGTAATATTTCACACCTTGATGCTCTCTCACATATTCTATACGGTGTTCTACCCCCATAAAAGATGCTAATGTATCATGAACAACCTGAATATCCACACCACTTAACAATGTTGTACATATTGCTATCATCATATTTTGAACATTATGTTGTCCAACAATTTTAATTTCATCTAAATCAATAACATGTTGTCCTTGAAAGTAGATAGCCTTGTCTTTTATCATACAATCTGCATCTTGTTTCAATGAAAAAGTTATCCTTTTAGCAGAAACAGGATATTTCTTTAAATATTCTTGTAAAACTTCATCATCTTTATTTTCTAAATAATAATCATTTTCATCTTGATTCATATAAATATTTGTTTTAGATGCATAATATTCATTTAATGAGTCCATATAATCTAAATGATCTGGAGTCAAATTAATAATTGTAGAAATATGTGGATGAAATTTGTCAATATCTAATAATTGAAAATTAGACATCTCTAAAACAACATCATATCCTTCATTATTCAACAAATCATTTTCTAATACCAATGAAGATAATGGTGTTCCAACATTACCTGCTAAACAAGTTTTTCTTCTAGCACTTTTTAAAATTTCATGAATTAAAGTAACAGTTGTTGTTTTTCCATTTGTTCCTGTAATAGCAAGATAATTTTGTTGTTTTGAAACTTGATACGCTAACTCTATTTCTGTATAAACAGGAATTTTTCTTTCTTTTAAACGTAATATAAAAGGCTTATGATAATTAATACCTGGATTTTTCACAACAAAATCAAAATCTCTTTCAAACAAATCATCAGGATGTCCACCTGTAATCATTTCTATACCACGATCAATATACTCTTGATAACAATCTATCTTCTCTTTATCAGCAAATTCATTCACAGTTATTGTTGCATGTAGACTATCTAATAGTTCAACAGCAGCTTTTCCACTTTTTGCAAGACCTAAAACAAGTACTTTTTTCCCTTTTAACATATTACATAACTCCTAACACAATTCCTATAATTCCACATATAAAACCTAAAAACCAAAAAGAAATAACAACTTGCTGTTCACTCCATCCTAACATTTCAAAATGATGATGAATAGGCGCCATCTTAAAAACTCTTTTCCCTCTTGTTTTAAAAGAAACAACCTGAATAATAACAGATAAAGTTTCCATCAAAAAGACTCCACCAATTAAAATTAATAATAATTCTTGGTTTGTTAAAACTGCTAAAGAAGCCAACAATCCACCTAAAGCTAATGACCCTGTATCTCCCATAAAAATACGTGCAGGATGATAATTAAAATACATAAATCCTAATAACGCCCCAACAACAACCATTGCATAAATAGCTACTGGTATATTTTTTGTCATAATTGCAAAAATGATAAATGGAGCAATAGCAACCATAGATAAACCAGTTGCTAAGCCATCCAATCCATCAGTTAAATTTACTGCATTACTTTCAGCAGTAAACATAAAGTATACCAAAACAGGATAAAACCATCCTAAATCAATATTCATATGTAATAATGGAATTTGAATAACAGTATCAAATTCAGGTATAAATTGTTTTGCTAAAACATAAAACAAGATAGCAACAACAGATTGTAACGTATATTTATATAAAGGTTTTAAACCTTCATTTGTCTTTCTCACAACAATTAAATAATCATCTATAAAACCTACCAATCCATAACCTACAAATGCAAATGTAATTAAATGAATATAAGGATTTTGAAAATATGAAAAATTCAATATATAAACAACAAGAACAGAACATAAGATAAAAACAATTCCACCCATAGTAGGTGTTCCACCTTTTTGTTTATGTGATTCTAAACCTTCTTCTCTTTCAACTTGACCAAACTTAAGTTTCTTTAAATATTGGATAGATTTTGGCATAACTGCCATCACTAATGCAAAACCAGCAATAAAATTTATTAATATTTGAACAAAACTCATTGTTATACTCCTCTCAACCAAATCTGTCTTTTACAATATATCATATTTTCATTTCAATAACAACAAACGAATCGAAACTATAAAAAGTTATTGATAAATAAAAAAACTTAAACTCATTTTCAGTTTAAGTTCTCCATTATTTTATGAATTTTTATCTCCTAACATAATTTTAACTTTTTGTCCCTCTTCAATCTTTTCTCCAACACGTGGTAACTGATCAATCACATAATTTCCACTTCCTAAAAATTCAAATTGATAATTTTCACTTCTAACTTCTTTTTTTGTTAAACCAATATAATTTTCTACAGAATATGTTTTTGTATCAGTCCATACATAAGCTTTTTCTCTTTGTGAAGTTACTTTTTTAACACCTAAAGCAGGTAAAACATCTACAAGGATCTTACGTGCAATGGGTGCTGCCGTTGTTCCTCCATATTGCACACAGTTTTTAGGGTTATCCATAGCCAAATATAAAACAATTTCTGGATCATCTATAGGTGCAATTCCAATAAATGAAAGAATGTATCCATTTCCTGCATAAGTTCCATTTATTGCTCTTTGTGCTGTTCCTGTTTTTCCACCAATACGATATCCATCAATATATGCATTCTTTCCACCACCATCAGTCACAACACCTTCTAAAGCATCTCTTACTTTACGTGAAGTATCTTCACTAATCACCTTTCTAACCAATTCTTTCTTATTTTCTACAACAACTTCATGTGTTTTAGAATTCATAATTTGTTTAACAATATATGGTTTGTATAAATATCCTCCATTCACGCAAGCACAAACTGCTCTTACCAATTGAATTGGTGTAATGGAAATACCTTGCCCAAACGCAACAGTTGCTTGTTCTACCTCATTAAAATTATCATATGAGAACATAATACCAGATGATTCTCCAGTTAGATCAATACCTGTTTTCTTTGTTAAACCAAAATTTTGAATATAATTATATAATTTGTCTTTGCCTAATCTTCTCCCTATTTCTACAAAGCCAGGATTTGATGAATTTTGTAAAACTTCTCTAAAGGTTTGCAATCCATGTCCACCTTTTTTCCATGACTTAATTCTTGCTCCTTTTACAATTTCATAACCCTTATCATAATAAGTATCCTTATCCATATCAAACAACTTTTCATTCAATGCGCTACTAAAAGTGATAATTTTAAAAGTTGATCCAGGTTCATAACTTTTCCAAATAGGAAGATTACGATTATAAACTTCACTATCAGCATGTTTATAGTCATTTGGATCATAATCAGGCTTACTACACATTGCAAGAACTTCACCATTTTTTGGATTCATAGCTAAAGCTAAAATAGAATCAGGATTATATGTTTTATAAGCATTATTGAGTTCTCTTTCGACAACATCTTGAACACGTGTATCAATAGTCAATTCAATATCCATTCCATTCGTAGGATAAATGTAATCAGCTGGATAAATATTGATATTTTGGCTCTTTGCATTCATATAATAGTTAATACTTCCATTAACTCCTGATAAATATTGATCATATTTTAATTCTAATCCTATAAGTCCTTGATTATCTATTCCAACAAATCCTAAAGTCTGTGCTAAATAATTTTTATGTGGATAATAGCGTAATGTATCTTGAACAAGATATACTCCTGGTAATTTTAATCTATCTATTTGATAAGCTTTTTCCTCTCCCAATTGCCTTCCTTCAGGTTGAATACGTTCAACAGAAACTTTCTTTTTAATCTTTTCCAATAGCTTTTTCTCATCACACTCTAGTATCCTTGCTAAATGATAAGCTGTATTAACAGGATCTTTAACTTGACTTGGAACAACAATCAATGAAGATGTTGTTAAATTATCTACTAAAACCTTATGTTGGCTATCGTATATCTTTCCTCTTGCTGCTTCTAAAGGAAAACCACGTTGCCATGATTCAGTCGCCTTTAAAGACAACTCTTCATAAGAAATAAATTGACTATAACCTAGTCTTATAATAATACAAAAAACTATTATTGTCATAATAATATTAACCCATTTAATCTTCTTTATCATTTTTGCATATATCATAGAAATCACCATCATATTATATGAAAAAAATACTTTATTAATGACTTATCTCTTTCTTTTCTCCACACAAAAATAAGGAGCTTATCTTAGCTCCTTATTTTCTTTTTTAAAATTTAAAGTGCACCATTTAATGTATATTCACATTCTATATCATAAGCAGATTTAAAGTCAAATATCTTTCTATTCATTGAGTTGATTTTAAAACTTATATCGTC